>JADQBU010000207.1 GCA_016278435.1 Halanaerobiales bacterium | reverse complement strand
GCTAACAATGCCGCCCGGGAGTTTGAAAGAGTCTTTTCCCAGGGCCATCTACCAGATGACATGCCAGTTATTGAAATTACTGAAGATGAACTGGAAGACGGTAAGTTGTGGATTGTCAAGCTTATTGCCAGGACTGGACTTGTTGATAGCAATAGTCAGGCCCGCCGCATGATTAAACAGGGTGCGGTCAGCATCAATGAAGAGAAGTACGAAAAGATTAATCTTGATATTGAAGTTGAAGATGATATGGTAATTCAGATCGGTAAGAGGCGCTTTGCCCGGATTAAGCTTGTATCGATAAACTGAAAACTGATAAAGGGTTTAAATATTTAAATGAATCTGCACATCCCTCTTCTTATTACATATAATATGGGAAGGGGGGATGAGATTTGAAACACCCAAAAATATATATTTTTCTGGTGCTGTTAATAATTCTGTTTGTTTTTATACATAACTCTCTGACTCCTGTATTTTTCAGCATGGCAGAATCAGAAGCAATCAGAATTGCCAATAAGGCAATAAATCAGGCTGTTGATCAGGAGATAGAAAGTTTAGATTACTCGGACCTGGTAAATTACAAATTAGATAATAATGGAAATATTATTTTAATGCAGCCCAATACAAAGGCTGTAAATCAATTTTCGTCCCGGGTATCGCTCAATGTTCAGTCCCGTTTAAAGAATATTGAGGATGTAAAAGTCAGCATTCCCCTGATGCGCATTCTGGGGATTGACCTGCTGGCAGCGGTGGGTCCCAGAATAAATGCCCGTATTTTACCGGTGGGATTTACACAACCACCTCAAGTTAATGATAGCATTGAATCGGCCGGGATTAATCAGACCCGCCATAAGATTTACCTGAAGATAGGTGTAAAATTAAAATTAATAGTACCCTTTGCCCAGAAGGTAACAACTGTTCAGTCTACAGTTCCTGTTATTGAAGTTACAATTTTAGGTAGAGTTCCAGAAATTTATGTAGGTCTTGATGAAGGAGGTCTTTCTGGATTAATAAAAAATAAAACAGAATAACATTTTATAATGTCCCCATAATAATTATATAACCATAAATGCAAAATAAAGAGAGGTATTAATTTTGTTCAACTTTTCTAAAAAAGATTTGAAATTTATCATTGTATTTCTGGTTGCCGGGGGCATAATTTATTTTTTGTTTTTAGTACGGATGGTACTTCTGCCCTTTGCACTGGGAATAATACTGGCCTATTTATTTAATCCCTTTATTATCTTTATGCGTAGGAGGGATTTTTCCAGACGTGGGGCGTTATTGTTACTTATTATCGGGATCATCAATTTTTTATTGATAGCGGGCTTTATACTATTTCCTGTCTTTCTCAATGAACTGGAAGGTCTGGCCAGGTTAATTCCAGATTATATTAATTCTGTGGAGAAAATATTTATTTTCCTTGATCAAGGCTATAAAAATATTAGAATGCCGGGGATCTTTGAACAGGGACTGGATGAATTCTTGCAGAGGGTAGAACTATACATCATAAGTACTATTCAAAGAATAACAAACTTGCTATTAGCTTTAATATCACATCTATTTAGTTTCTTTCTGGCTCCGATAGTTACTTATTATCTACTCAAGGATATCCATACTATTAGGCGCAAATTTATCCGTATACTTCCACCCGGTGAACGCAAGTGGATTTATTTGCTTATTAAAGAAATAAATAAGATATTTGTCGGATATTTAAGGGGACAAATCTGGGTCAGTATTTTTGTTGGGGTTATGGGTACAATCGGACTTTACTTTTTAAAGGTAGATTTTTATTTAATATTTGGAATCTTGACAGGCATTACTAACATGATTCCCTATATTGGACCATTAATTGGGTCACTTCCTGCTGTCTTGTTTGCTTTTGTTTCTTCTCCTTTAAAAGCTCTGGCGGTGATTCTACTCTTTGTTCTTATCCAGCAGGTAGAGAGTATGATCATTGCCCCCAAGATATTGAGCGAAAACGTCGGTCTTCACCCCTTGCTGGTCATTTTCTCTTTGCTGGCAGGAGCTGAACTAATGGGTGTCTGGGGATTGCTGTTTGCTGTCCCTATAGCAGGTAGTATCAAGGTTATAGCGGTTTTCATTCTGCGCCGATTAGATTTTGAGCAAAGTTGACAAAGTTACTTATTTTTAGTATTATAATTGAAGTACATAATAGATGAAATAATACTATAAAAATAAGTGGAAGATAGTTATTTAGGAGGTAGGAGAGAATGAAAGCCATGACAGGTGATGAAATAAGACAGGCTTATCTTGATTTTTTTGCAGATAAGGAGCATTTAATACTTCCCAGTGCACCGCTTGTGCCTCAGGATGATCCGAGTTTACTCTGGATTAATGCCGGGATGGCTCCTTTTAAACCATTTTTTGACGGGCGCAAAGAACCTCCCAGAAAACGGATTGTAACCAGCCAGAAATGTATCCGGACCAACGATATAGAGAATGTGGGTAATACCGCACGCCATCAGACTTTTTTCGAAATGCTGGGTAATTTTTCGTTTGGAGATTACTTTAAAGAAGAGGCGATTGCCTGGGCCTGGGAATTCGTAACCGAGGTATTGAATTTGGAGAAAGAAAGACTCTGGATAACTATATATAAAGATGATGATGAAGCATTTGAAATCTGGCATAAGAATATTGGACTGGAGAAAGAACGTATAGTCAGGATGGGAAAAAAGGATAATTTCTGGCAGATAGGCACCGGCCCCTGTGGACCATGCTCAGAGATCCATTATGACCGGGGTGAAGAGTACGGTACTGGTCCAGAGGATGTCATCGGGGGTAAAGGGGACCGCTTTCTTGAAATCTGGAACCTGGTATTTACCCAGTTTGACTATACAGAAGATGGTGAATATCTTCCATTACCCAATAAGAACATAGATACCGGAATGGGACTGGAACGGGTGGCTTCCATATTACAGGGAGTTGACTCCAACTTTGAAACTGATTTATTAAAATCCATTATTGAATTTGTTGAGCAGGATAGTGGTATTGAATATGGACAGGATTCTGAAAAAAGAACTGCTTACAGGGTAATTGCTGATCATATACGCGGTATTACTATGGCTATTTATGATGGTGTCTTACCATCTAATGAAGGCCGTGGCTATGTTATCCGACGTTTACTGCGCCGCGCGGTCAGGTATGGAGGAAAACTGGGTTATGAGGAACCATTTCTCTACAGGTTTGTGCCGGTTGTAAATGAAGTAATGTCCGGAGGTTATCCGGAATTAAAAGATAAAGAAGAACATATAAAGAATGTAGTGAGCTCTGAGGAAGAAAGATTCTACAAGACACTGGATCAAGGTCTTAGTATATTAAATGAAATGATGAATAATTTAAAAGAGAAGGGTAAAGATAAACTGACCGGGGAACAGGCCTTCAAATTATATGATACCTATGGATTTCCCCTTGATTTAACCAGAGATGTTCTGGCGGAAAATGGCTTTAAAGTTGATGGAGATGGATTTTCCCGGGAAATGGAAAAACAGAGAGAGCGTGCCCGGAATGCCAGAGAAGATATCGGCTTTGGCAGCCGGGAAGTGGAGAAAGTATTTTCCAGTATCAGGGATGAAATAGAGGCCTGTGAATTTATCGGATATAGTAAACTTACAGCTGAAACCAGAATTGAAGCAATTATTAAGGATGGGAAAGAGGTTGATTCTCTCAATAGTGGAGAAGAGGGCGAAGTTATTTTATCTATGACCCCCTTCTACGCTGAAAGTGGTGGACAGATTGGTGATAAAGGTGAAATTAAGGGGGATAATCTTTCTGGAAAAGTAAATGATGTCCTGAAAAAAGCAGAATTAATTGTTCATTATGTTGAAATTACAGCTGGCAAGCTTAATAAAGGTCAGAATGTTAGTGTCAGGGTTTTCTCAGATATCCGTAAAGATACAGCCCGTAATCATTCATCAACCCATTTGCTTCACCAGGCATTACGAGAAGTTTTGGGAGAACATGTAAACCAATCAGGCTCACTGGTGGCACCAGAAAGACTTCGCTTTGATTTTAGCCATTTTTCTGCAGTTACTGAAGAGGAACTCGATAGAATTGAAAAAAGGGTTAATGAAATAATTTTAGATAATTTTCCAGTTGAGACATTTGAAACTACACTGGCTGAAGCAAAAGAGATGGGTGCAGCTGCACTTTTTACAGAGAAATATGGTGAAAATGTACGGGTTGTTAAAATGGGTGATTATAGTACTGAACTTTGTGGAGGAACCCATGTTAACTATACCGGTGATATTGGTCTTTTAAAAATACTTAGTGAAAGCGGTATTGCAGCTGGTACCAGGAGGATTGAGGCTTTGACCGGAAAGTGGGCCCTTGATTATGTGAAAGAAGAAGAAAAAACACTGAAAAGAGCCAGCCAGCGGCTAAGTACAACACCTGAAAAGTTACCGGAGAGAATTGAACTACTGCTGGAAAAACAGAACAAGCTGGAGAGAGAAATTTCTGCACTTACAGACAGACTGGCCAGCTCAAAATCTACAGATCTTCTGGAACAGTTTGAAGATGTAAATGGGATTTCCTTACTTGCGGCAGAAGTTGAAGGTATAGATAATGAGGGTTTAAGAAATCTCACAGATGAAATTAGAGATAAAATAGAATCAGGAATTATTGTCCTTGCTTCCAGACTGGAGGATAAAGTTATATTTGTAGCTTCTGTTTCTGAAGATCTTATTAAAGAAGGATATCATGCTGGTAAATTGATTGGTAAAGTAGCCAAGATTACAGGTGGTGGAGGTGGCGGCCGTCCTGACCTGGCACAGGCCGGAGGAACCAGAACAGATAAGATTAAAGAGGCTCTAGCTGAGGTTAAGAACCTGATTTAAAAACTTATTTTAATAGGGTGTGGTGATTAAATGCCTGAAAATAGCAATGATAAGACAATGAAATTTGACCGGAGTATTGAGGAAATTAGTGATGCCAGCTATGTACTGCAGCGTGTATATCTGGCTCTGGAAGAAAAGGGATATAATCCGGTAAATCAGATTGTTGGTTATCTACTATCTGGAGACCCTGCTTATATTACAAGTTACAAAGATGCCAGAACTATGATTAGATCAATTGACCGTGATGAAATTATTGAGGAGTTATTGAAAAGTTATATGAAAAAGTTTGGTAATAAATAATGCTAAGAAAAGCAGTAATCTTTAGTTTTATCCTGTTAATTGTCGGGGTAACCCAGGTAATGGCAGGACCTCCCCGGGCTGTCTGGATTATTCTGGACCAGACAGGATTGGGAGAACTGACCCAGG
>JADQBU010000315.1 GCA_016278435.1 Halanaerobiales bacterium | reverse complement strand
CTTCCCTGCATAAATGGATCCACCAATTATAATATTATCATATTCCTCTAAATCAGGAATATTATCCTCTTTAACATTAACTACATTAACTTCTTCCTTAAAGTTCTCGGCCAGAAATCTGGCTGCCTTTTGTGTGCAACCATGTTTTGTTGCATATAAAATAACAGTTTTCATTGTTAACCCCCGGTCCTATACCTACTTTATATACTTTCTGTTTTTTTCCTGATACATGGCATTATCTGCTTTAACAAACACTCTATCCAGGAATTCATCTTCTTTATTCTTTGTTGCACAACCAATTGAGATGCTTATCGTAAAATCAGAGTTTCGATTACACTCACTACATTTTGTCTTAATTCTCCTCTTAACGTCCTCGGCTATACTACAATCAGATTCCGGTAAAATAACTGCAAACTCATCTCCCCCGATTCTGGCAACTATATCTTCTCCACGGGTCGATTTTTTCATAATATCCGCAGCCTTTTCGATATATCTATCTCCTTCCTTATGTCCGTAATTATCATTGATTTTCTTAAGACCATCTAAATCAGCAACAATAATACTGATTGGAAGCCGCCGGGATTTATCTAACCGTTCCATCTCCTGTTCAAAATACCGGCGGTTATATAACCCGGTTAACTGGTCATGGAAGGAAAGGAACTTGATCTTCTCCTCTTCCTCTTTCCTGTCAGTTATATCATGGTATACTGCGTATATTCCCAGTTGGTTATTATCCAGAGTAATTGGAAAACCGTTAATAGATACATAGACTTTTTTACCGGACTTCGCTTTGCGAACGGCCTCTCCTACAAATGTTTCTCCCTTTATCACGTTTCTGGAAATTACCCTGGCTTTATCCATTTCTGATTCTGGTACCACCAGTCCATTTATTTTTTTCCCTTTTACTTCTTTTTTATTAAATTCAAAAATTCTTTCAAAGCTTTTATTAACCCTGATTACCTTCTCCTGGTTATCAAGAAGAGCAATAGCATCAGGTGATTTATCGAATAACTGCTGGAAATAGGCTTTCTGTTCCTTGAGAATCTGTTCAGCTTTTTTCTTGTAATCAATATCTTCAACCAATACCAGATGCCTGTCCTCGGAAATTTTTATAGCACTAACCCTTGTATAATAAACCGTACCATCATTTTTCAGGGTAGGATATTCCTGTTTATAGAACCCTTTTTTCTGGGTGGTATCTATATCATCTATAAATTTCGACTTCCTTTCAGCAGGGACAAAATCTTCTGCTGACATCTTCAATAATTCATCACGGCTGTACCCACTGAGTTCAACAGCAGTCTTATTTACTTCAACAATTTTACCTTTAGCATCTGTTGCAAATACCGCAGTGTGCTGACCGATATTTTCTGTATCCCACTCCCATAAACCCATGTCAAGTTCCCGATTCTCTTCTATTATTTCATTCTGGGAAATATTTAATATATATTGAATATTGTCAAGGTTAATAAGCCAGGAGTTAACTCTTAATTCTAATTTACTTCCATCCCTGGCAAGAAATTTTCCCTGAAAAAAAGTCTTTCTTTTGTCTTTAAGATTATTAATTGCAGAAGATAAATTTTGCTTCTTATCAGCATAGATATCCTGCATATCCAGGGCCAGCAATTCTTCTTTACTATATCCCAACCAACTACAGGCATTCTCATTAACCTCAACAAATTTGCCGGGATTTCCCTCATTAAATTGCTGGATGAATAGCCCATAATCCTTCTGTAGTTTATCAGGCATGGTATTAAAATTAGCTGACAATTTTTATCCTCCTGACATAACTGACTGCTCCAGATTTCAACTTCCCATAAAAATGAAGTAGCAGTTTAATGATAAACATAAATTCTTACTAATATAGTTCTAGATTAATATCAAAAAACCTTTAATAATCATCCTTCCCTGATAGCTTCACTAGGCTCCAGTTTAGCCGCTTTTCGGGCTGGAATAATACAGGCCAGGGTTACAATAATTACTCCCAGAATAAAGGCAAATACTGAATTTGCTACAGAAGATACTGGATAAAGTGTCGAGTTAAACATAATGTCTGCACTGAATCCAGCTGTAGCTCCGGCAAAGTTTATTCCGGTCTTACTTAAATAGGAAGTTAATAAAGAGCCGATTAGAGATCCAGTAAAGCTGCCAATAATACCCATAATACTGCCCTCAATAATAAACAACTTTAATATACCCCTACTTTCCAGCCCCATCGCCGCCATCATTCCGATCTCCTTTGTCCTTTCTTTTACTATCATAATCATGGTATTAATAACAACAATACAGGCCAGAAGAACCAGGAATATATAGACCTGATTATAGATAATTTTTGCCAGTTCCATATAGGGAAGTAAATCACTGGTTTCCTTATATCCAAGGGCCAGATATTTTCCTTCAGCCCCCTTTTTGGCCAGTAAATCTTTTACTTCAGGTAGTACCTGATCAACCAGGTTCTTATTCTTTAATACCAGCAATAATTCTGTTGCCTGATCTTCCATATATAATAACCGCTGGGCCTGATCCAGGGGTAAATAAAATACTAATTCATCGAGCATTTTAAGGCCACTGGCAATCCGGCCAACTATTTTAAAAGTGGCTCCCTTTAAAGAATTAAAATAGGTATTATATAATATTGTTATCGTATCACCAACCCGGTAACCCAATTTATTTAAAAGGGTGGTCCCCATTATTATCTCCATCTTACCAGGTTCAACCATCCTTCCTTCTACCAGTTGCTCCTCTATCCCTGTAAACTGTACTTCCTTCTCAGGTTCAACCCCCCAGCCGGTCATTGATTCCAGTTCTTTTCCGGTGCTGACAACCGCTCCAAACTTAAGCCTGGGAATAACCATTTCTACCTTATCAATTTGACCAAGGTCAGCTGTCATCACATCAAGACCCTCACCTTGATAACCATCTACTGGATAGTTCAGGGGAAGGAGGCGTTCCTGCTGGCGGTAATTCTGTTCAACTATCTTAATATGGCCTGAATTATATTGAATATGATCAGCAGAAAGCGAATCGATCATACCGACAATATAACCCCGGGCAAATACAACTATCATTACAGAAAAGGCAATCGCTATAATCGAAACAAATGTCCTTAACTTATTTCTAAATAAATTTTTAAAGGCCAGTCTGGTAAGGAAATACATCTTTACACCCCCTGCCGGTGATAAATGGCTTTAACAGGATCTTTACTGGCAGCCCAGTATGCCGGCAAAATACTTGCTATTACAGATACAATAACACCAAAAGAAAAAACCATGATAAAGGCAGATGGATTCCAGACCCCATAAAATTTACCAAGTACAGGTATTCCAAAAGAAGACATATCAACACCGACTAATCCAGTAAAGTCAATCCCATAGTTAACCAGGAACCAGACACCGATACTACCCAGGATTATCCCAATTATACCACCCAGGATACCGATACCGGTCGATTCCAGTACAAAAGTATAAATTATCTCCGGTACCCGTAAACCCATCGCTTTCATCATCCCTATTTCTTCCATCCTTTCCAGTGCAGCCAGTATAACTGTATTAATAATGGCAATCGCCGCTATTAGTAGAATTATAACCATAACTAATTGATTACCCTTCTGTTTTGCCCCGGCTACAGAGACCGCTTCCAGATCGCTCCAGGTATGTACAGATAAATTTCTGTCAGAAACTAACTTCTCTTCTATTTTCTGATCTACAGTTTCGGCTAAATATTTATTTTCTAATCTTACAATCAGTTTGCTGACCTGTTTGTCAACATTTAATGCCTGCTGGACAGTATCCAGAGGTAGATAAACGTAATTATTATTCACAGCAGGATTAGCAGTATGAATAAGACCATAAATTTCGGCTTCAATCGTATTAAAAGTTCCATTTTTATCCTTGACCAGAAGTATAATATAATCTCCTTTTTCAAGCCGGAGTAATTCGGCCAGTTTTTTCCCCATTACTGCTTTATTTTCACCCGGGGAGAACATCTTACCATCCACAAATTTTTTATCTATATTAAAAACCTGCTCAAACCTATCTGGGATAATTCCTTTGGCCACTACCGGTATCTCATTAGTGCCATTATTAAGTCGGGCCAGAACGTCAAGTTCTGGTGAACTGGCCTGATAACCAGTAGAATCACTGACCACATTCAACAAATTCTCATTAACTGTAAATAAATAATCCAGGGGGAATTCATCCTTTTCCTCCCAGTACTGATTATTCATTATCTGCAGATGGCCTGCTTCATAATCAATTATACTGTTATAGGAGAGTTCAGTCATCCCCCCGATCATGGAATCAAGAAAAATGTAAAAAAATATCGCAAAAGCAATAATACTGGCTGTAATTAATGTCCTGTTACGATGACGGATTAAATTTTTAAAAGCCAGCCTGGTGAGAAACATCTAATTACCTCCTCTTTAAACTATCTAAAAATAATTCAAAACTTATTATCTTATTTGCTTTTATTATATCAAAAAGATAGAAAGAATTGTACCTTCTCTTTATTAACATGTTACTATTATAGTAGATTATACTGACTTAAACCAATAATATCAATATAACTAAAAAATCTTTCACTTTTATGCTCCATCTACATATTATATATCAAAGAAAAAAAAGGTGGTGTAAAAAATGGGAAGAGATAATGGTAGTTGTGTAGACGAATTAGCTGATATTTTAAGAGCCTTAAGTAAAGATTCATGTGAAGTTGAAGTCATATTAACGGCCGGTGAAGATTGTTGTAGAATACAGGGAATTATTTGCGGATTAAAGAAAGATGATTGTATACTGGTCTTAGTTGACACCAAAAAAGATAGAAAATGTTTCATCCCAATAGACAAAATTGCTGCTGTTTGTAATAAATGCCCTGGTAGCGGAAAATGGGATCATGGCCATGATGACAGGCATTAATTAAGTATATAAAAAGACCAGTTAGATTAGATAACATATCTAATCTAACTGGTTTTATATACATAAATATATATATCTTGAGTAATCAAATCTATTTTAAAAAGAAAAGAATTTAAGCATTTTAATTAAAAGGAGGTCTGGTTTTGAAAAAAAATGATATTTTGAGAATTTATAATTTTATTTTGTCTTTAATATTGCTAAAGATCATATTACATAAATCAGCCAGTGTGAAAGCAAAAAAGCACAAACGATGTGATTCTAAAATCGGGGAGTTTTTAAAATCCCTCGGCGAAAATTCCTGCACTCTAAAAATTAATCTGGTATCAGGTTCAAATTGTTGTCAATTTACTGGTACATTCTGTGGGTTAAGTAAAAATAATACTGTTGTAATTTTAGTTAATCCTGAGA
>JADQBU010000188.1 GCA_016278435.1 Halanaerobiales bacterium | reverse complement strand
AAATCACCGGATACTGTCCCCAGCATCACTTTTCCTGCTGCTTCCATTTCTCCTTCAACCAGCAGAGGTTGAACTATTTCCATCCCACTCTTCATCGTTTTAGCGGACATTAATACTTCCGGTACAAACATATCTCCCGCCTTAAAACGTTTTCCAACAACATTCATACCGGCAATCAAACCCTGATTTACAATATCTAAAGGCTTAACATTTTCATCAACTGCCTTTTTTGTAAGATTAACTGCCATTTCCTGATTACCCTTGATCACAGCATCAGCCAGTTTCTCTAAATCTGCCATCTTATCTACCTCCTGTTTTTTGTTTTAATAAGTCTATGTTCAAATAAAATAATCATGATTATTTTATTTGTAAAAAAATATTATCTTAGGAAAGTCAACCGTTTGAGGATTAATCCTCAAACGGTAATTATTCAGGTTTTGATGATTTATGCAGTAGTAGTTTCACCTGACGTATTGACCTCTATTTTGCTCTTTTCTGCCAGTATCTCATAATCAGTTCTCAGTGCTTTCAATAGACTGTAAACCATAAAGAACATCACGATCATAAAGGGAAAACCACTGACAACAGACGCAGTCTGCAGGGCAGATAACCCTCCAGCAAAGAGTAAGACAGCAGCAATAGCACCTTCTAATACTCCCCAGAGAACCCGCAGTCTTCTTGGTGGATTAGGATCTCCCTGACAGGTTAGCATCCCATTCACATAAGTAGCTGAATCAGAAGATGTTATAAAGAATATAGTTACCGAAATAGTACCTAGTAATATCAATAATGGGGCCAGAGGCAGATGACTCAAAGCAGCGTAAAAACCGGCCGCTTCACTTTCACTGACAGCCTCTGCCAGTCCGCCTGCTCCAAAGAGTTCGATATAAAGACCTGTACCTCCAAAGATAGCAAACCAGAAAAAGCTAACCAGAACAGGAACAAAAAGAGAACCTACAACAAATTCGCGGATAGTTCTACCTCTGGAGATACGGGCTATAAATGTACCAACAAAGGGAGCCCATGCTATCCACCAGGCCCAGTAGAAAATTGTCCAGGCCGGAAGCCAGGGATTATCCATAATTGCGTCAGACATGAAGGACATCTCAACAAAATGCTGCAAGTACTGTCCAAGTGAATTAGTAAATATATTGATTATGAATAAAGTTGGACCTATAAGTGTTACTAAAGCCATTAAAACAATCATAATCCAGACATTGATATTACTCAACCATTTTATACCTTTATCAATACCTGTGACTGTAGATATTACTGCACCTGTAGTTACCACAATAATGATTACTACCTGAACAGTAGTTCCAGCCCCGGAAATCAATCCCAGGTGACTTAACCCATTAGCGATAGACATTGCTCCCAGGCCCAGTGAAGTGGCCAGCCCAAACAGTGTTGCATATACACCAAGGATATTGACAACCCGTCCCCATCCCTTATCTAGATTTTCCTCACCAATTAATGGTGCCAGCGTTGAACTTAATAACATGGGTAACCCTTTACGATATGAAAAGTAAGACAGAGCACCTCCAACAATAATATAAAAAGCCCAGGGGTGAATACCCCAGTTGAAAAAGGCCAATCTCATTGCATTTACAGCAGCTTCCGGGGTTTCTGCAGTGGCATTAGCAGCTGCACCAGTTGCTGGCCAGATATAATGCCAGATTGGCTCAGATACACTCCAGAAAACCAGCCCAATGCCCATACCGGCACTGAAGAGCATGGCAAACCAGGAAAATCTGCTGTATTCTGGTTTCTCATCAGGTTCACCTAATCTTATAGAACCAACCTTACTGAACATTAAGTAAAAGGCAACTCCAACAAAAATGCTACCACCCAACATAAATGACCAACCAAGTTGAACTGTGATGAAACTAAAGGCAGCATCTGCTGCAGCTCCCAGGCTCTCAATACCAAAAATGCCCCACAATACAAATAACATGTTTAAAATGAATGCTATCCAGAAAGTTTTATTTTTAAAAGAAAATACACTCTCCTTATCCATTTTGACCTCCTTTTTAAATTATGCTTTTGTACCCACCAGTTCCATGGCCAACATTTTTTCTTTCTGAAACTATGTAATATTCATAAACCCCCCCTTTTTACAGGAAACAATAAATATTAACATGTTTCCTTATTTGCAATTGTTTGAAATTTTTCCCTATTTAATAATATTAAACATGATTAGATAAATTCCTTTTTTTAAATTATATTTTTTTAAAAAATATATCACAAAATTATTTACCTCTTGAAATTATTAAAATTTTATTATATCCTTTAAATTAATACAGTAATTAAGGAAGTGTAAAAAATGATAGAATTTACCAGAAGAGATCTCAAGAAGAAAAAAATAATGAAAACCTTTATTAATGCTGTAAGCAAAATTATAAATGAGGAGGGAATTGAAAGGGTAACAATCAGGAAGGTTGCTAAAATAGCAGGATATAACAGTGCAACTATCTATAATTATTTTGATAACTACAATCAGTTAGTTTTTTTTGCAGCCACTCATTTCCTCAGTGATTATGTACAGGCTTTGCCCAAATATATAAAAAAAAGCAAGGATACACTTGAACAATTTTTATTAATCTGGGAATGTTTCTGTAAATATTCTTTTGAGAAACCACAGATCTATTATGCAATTTTCGCCGATGATATTGGAGATAGATCAGAAGATTTGATTAAAAAATACTATCAACTATTCCCGGAAGAACTCGGTGACCCACCGCAAGAATTAATACCAATGCTACTTGAAACCAGGCTTTCTAAACGATGTTCTATCCATATCCAGCCCTGTATTGAGTCTGGTTATTTTACAGCCAGTAAGGCCTATGAGATTGATGAAACCATCAGGCTTATTTATCATGGTATGCTTTCTCTACTGATTAATAAAAGAGTTGAATATACCAATGAAGAGGCAGTAAATAAAATCATGAAACATATCCGCCGTATAGTCTATAACAATATCGAAAAATAAATACTTCAATTATCCTTATCAACTTTAACACTCTCCAGCAAGGTCAAGATTAAACCCAGAGGATCTGAATCAGGACAGGTAATAATATCATTTTTAAAATCTTTTAGAATTTTTTCTGGAAGTCCATTTATACTTTCAGCACCCAGATAAATTAACTTTTTATTGCCTTTTACCTGATCAGGGACCAGGTCATCTTTAGAAACCAGTTTAATTTCAGCCGAGTTGAAGATTTGTTTTATATCTTCACTTAAATTTGTTTTTGCATAAATCAGATATTCTCCCTCATTAACATTTTTCTCGAGATAAGTGGACAAAATTTTTTTCTCCATTTTATGCTTATATTCCAGTTCTTGATTCAGATTACTTAAATTTTGTTTTAATTTACTATTTGTTGTTTTCAGGTTATTTATATCCTGACCTATTTCTTTAATCATCCTCTGCTGTTCCCTTACCAGAGTTTCATCACCAATCAAACTGGTTCCAATTAATATTCCCAGACCAAGTGAAGCAAAAATTGCTGTTATTGTAAAAATATGATATCTTATATCTAAAATCATATAAGTATCCTTTCTAGTATCAGAAAATTAAGTTAAATTTATATAATAATAACTGAAACAGATGTTTCAGGGGAGGAGAAAATATGCCTAAAATACCCAGTGGCAGTAGTACTGCAAGCAAGATTTGAATCCAGTAATGATAATAAATTCGATTTTCATACAATTTGCTTAAACCTTTAGCATCTACAAGTTTATTTCCAACCTTCAATCTAACCAACATTGTACTGGCCATCCCGGCCCGTCCTTTCTCCAGAAAATCTATCATGTGTGTATGAGTCCCAACTGCTGTTATTAGTTCAGCACCTTTTTCATAAGCCAGCAACATAGCAATATCCTCGCTTGTACCAGGTGCTGGAAATACCCTGGCTGTAAGTCCGAGTTCTTCAATACGCTGTAATCCGGGGGCCCGTCCATCTGGATAAGCATGAACAACCAGTATCCCCCCACATTGTAGTCCTTTATCAGTTATGCTATCCATATCACCTACTATTACATCAGGTACAAATCCCATATCAAGACAGGCATCTGCCCCGCCATCAACGGCTACAATAATTGGCTTCATTTCCCGGATATAAGATTTTACAGTATTTAAATCTGCCTGATAATCCTTGCCTCTTACAACAATCAATGCATGTCGACCTTTAAAGTCAATCCCAATATCAGGTACATCTATATCAAGTATTAATTCCTTCTCCTGACGGGCGTAACGCAAAGTATTATCAATAAATCTATCTAATTCGTCATTTAAATTGTCTCTGGCTTTATTAAGCTTATCCTGGATTATTTCTGGAGTTAATCTAATTCCAGTAGCAATCCATTCTTTATCTCTGTATACCATGTTTTCATCAATTCTTATACGATCTCCATCCTGTAACTTATCCATAATTCCCGGATTACAACCATCTATGATAACAATACCGGCAGCAAGCAGGATCGATGGACCTTTATTGGGATACTTACTACTAATTGAACTACAGGTATTAATAACAGCCTTTACCTTTTTGTTGGCAAGTGATTTGCCTGCAATCTGGTCTATATCCTGATGAGCAATAACCGCAATTTCATCAGCATTAATCCTTTTCACTAGATTTTTTGTTTTCTTATCAATTTTAACTTTCCCTTCAATCATTAAATACCTCCAGGGCTTTTTTATATTATTTGAGTCTGGAGGTATTTACATACTGGTATTTAATACAAATTATCCTGCTTTAAGCTCTAACCGCAGTTTATCAGCAATCTTGGCTATAAACTGAGAATTTGTTGGTTTTCCACTATGTGAAGAAACTGTGTTACCAAAGTAATCATTTAAAACTTCAAAATTGCCACGTTCCCAGGCAACTTCTATTGCATGCCTGATCGCCCTTTCTACCCTGCTGGGAGTAGTATGAAAAGATTCTGCTACAGCTGGATAAAGTTCTTTAGTAACAGCTCCCAGTAAATCAACATTATTAATAACCATTTCAATTGCCTCTCTCAGGTATAGGTAGCCTTTAATATGAGCAGGCACTCCCATTTTATGCATTACCTCGGTAATCTTAATATTTAAATTAACCTTTTTCTTTTTTTCATTTCCCTGTGACAATATGTAACCATTACCAGAACCTGGTACAGGTGTAACCAGCTGTTTAATTCTTTCAGCTAACTTGTCCAGGTCAAAAGGCTTCATGATATAATAATTAGCCCCAAGTTCAACTACTCGCTGTGTTATTTCTTCCTGACCAAATGCTGTCAAAATAATGGTCTTTACATCATTGATACCCTTTCTATTCATTTCCTCCATGACTCCAATACCATCAAGATGAGGCATAATTAAAT
>JADQBU010000204.1 GCA_016278435.1 Halanaerobiales bacterium | reverse complement strand
GCTCTTCCGATCTCTGATATAAATCTTCAATATTTTTAACAATGGGAATTATTTCATTATCAATTTTATTATAATATTCTCTTTTATCATCCTCTATTATTTTTCCTAATTGATTTCTTAAAGCAGGTATTACAGAATAAGAATGTTCATTTAATCTTTCCAGAAACTTTCTGACCAGCTTTTGATAAAAAGGTATTCCCAGATGGTAAGTAGCAACATGGTGAAAATTATGGGATTCATCTATAACCAGGTGCTTATAATCAGGTAATATACTGCTATTTTCCTTCTTTAAATTTGCATCTGATAATAATAGGTGATGGTTTACCACCAGAATATCGGCACTATATATTTCCTTTCTCGCTTCCATGAAAAAACAGGAATTAAAATATGCACAGTGTGCATTTAAACACATTCCGCTTTCTGAAGCAATTTCTTCCCACAAATTATTCTTTACAACAAATTTCAGATCTGATCTGGTGCCCATGTCGGTTTTATCTATCCAGTTTAAAATTTTTATTATATCTTCTTTGTCTTTGTTTAATTCATTTTCCTGATTTAAACTACTTTCAACTATATTTAATTTCCTCTTACAGATATAATTGCCACGTCCTTTAACCAGTACAGTTTTAAAAGAAAAAGGCATAATTATTTTCAGAGTTATAAGGTCTTTTTTTATCAACTGTTCCTGTAAATTTATTGTATTCGTTGAAATAACCACAGGCTGTTTATTATTTTTTGCCCAGTAGATAGCTGGAATCAAATAGGCAAAGGATTTGCCGGTCCCTGTTCCTGCTTCTATAATTGTATTCTGGTGATTATTAAAAGAGATAATTACTTCTTTTACAACTGAAAGTTGTTCTTCCCTGTATTCATAATCAGTAAGAATCTCAGCTAAATTTCCCCGGGGCTCAAATAATTGAATCAGTTCATCCTCTTCTAATAACTGTTCTTCTTCAGGAATTCTGGGTTCAACTACAATATAAATATTTTCAACAGCATTGTCAATAATTGCAAAACCGATCCCACGGTTTCCAATCCTTGCTGCTATATGTATATCATTAGCGGAAGGTGTCAGATCACCGGAAGGATGGTTGTGAATCAGAATAGTTCCCGGACGTAAATCTGTTATAATTGCCGGCACCATATTATCATTACCACGGGCTAGAATATTATAGTCTACTATTCTCCCGTTATCCCGGTCAATTTCTCCAATTAAAAAAATTTCATGACCAGAAGCCTGTCCAATATCAGTAACCAGTCTTTCAATAACTTGTTCTTCTAACTCTAACATATAATACTACTTCTCCTTCAATGATTTTACAATTTCAACATCTTTGTCCCTGCCCTCAAACTGCGGGGTTTCGAGAATAAAGGGGAGATGTTTTAATTTTTCATGATTAATCAAAAGCTTAATTCCCTCTTTACCGATTAAACCTTCACCAATATGACTATGTTCATCCTTAATTTCTTTTATTATACCATATAATTCAGTAAAAATCGAACCAATAGAAGTACTTGAACCAGCAACATTTTCATCCCCACCTTTATTCTTAAAAATGAACATAAAAAAAACATAAACTAGAATACAAAACTAGTTTATGTTTCATTTTGATTTGCTTTTACTCGTCTTTATCTTCCAGTGCTTCTTTCCGCGAAAGATTTATTCTACCCTGATTGTCAATTTCTGTTACTTTTACCGGAATTTCATCTCCAACTGATAGTTCATCTTCCACTGATTTAACATGATAATCAGCAATCTGTGAAATATGAACAAGTCCTTCTTTACCGGGCAAAATTTCGACAAAAGCACCAAAGTTTACTATTCTTTTAACTGTTCCATTATATAGGTCACCAACTACTACATCCCGGGTCAGTTCCTCAATCATCTCCTGGGCCCGGTCTCCGTCTTTCTGTTTATCGGCCAGAATATAGACTGTTCCGTCATTATCAATATCAATCTTGGCTCCTGTCTCGTCGATAATTTTATTGATCATCTTACCACCAGGACCAATAACGTGTCTAATTTTTTCTGGATCTATCTTCATAGATATCATGGAAGGGGCTCTTGGAGACAGTTCTGCTCTTGGTTCAGCAATAACCTCCAGCATCTTATCAAGAATATAGAGCCTTCCTCTCCGGGCACGTTCCAGGGCTTTCTGTAATATTTTTCTGGAAATACCTGATATTTTAATATCCATCTGGATGGCAGTAATACCATTTTTAGTCCCGGCAACTTTAAAATCCATATCACCATAATGGTCTTCCATCCCCTGTATATCAGAGAGAATAGTTACCTGTTCATCATTTTTAATTAAACCCATGGCAATCCCGGCAACCGGCTCTTTAATCGGTACCCCGGCATCCATCAATGAAAGTGTACTCCCACAGATACTGGCCTGTGAGGAAGAACCATTTGACTCCAGTACCTCGGAAACAATCCTGATAGTATAAGGGAATTCTTCCTGAGCTGGTAGCATTGGTTTTAAAGCCCTCTCACCAAGGAAGCCATGTCCAATTTCACGGCGTCCCGGTGCCCGTAAGGGACTGGTTTCACCAACACTGTAGGGTGGAAAATTATAATGATGCATATATCGCTTGGTTTCTTCTTCACCCAGCCCAAACAAGGTCTGTTCATCACTGGAAGCACCAAGTGTAACTACACTTAAGGCCTGGGTCTGCCCCCTGGTAAATATTCCAGAACCATGTACCCGGGGTAAGACACCTACTTCACACCAGATAGGCCTTATTTCATCTGCTTTACGGCCATCTGGTCTGACATCTTCTTCAGTAATTAATCTTCTGACCTCTTCTTTGGTAATTTCATCAAGAATAGTAGAAACATGTTTCTGTCTATCTTCCTTATCTTCCTCTACATTGAAATTAGCTATTGTCTCTTCTTTAACCGCTTCCAGTTTAGCATTTCTCTCAAGTTTATCAAAAGTACGTATAGCATCTCTCATTTTAGCAGTTGCATATTCCCTGACTTCATCTTCCAGTTCTTTACTGTATGTTTCTAAATTAAATACAAATTTTTCCTTAGCCGTTTCTTTTAATATATTCTTTTGAAATTTTACCAGTTTTTTTATCTCTTCATGAGCTAGCTCAATTGCCTCCAGCATTGTTTCTTCATCCACTTCATCGGCTCCAGCTTCAACCATCATTACTGCTTTATCTGTTCCAGCTACTGTCAAATCCAGTTTGCTATTTTCTCTGGTTTCCTCATCAGGATTAATAATAATTTTGCCATCAACTAGGCCAACTTTTACACCTGCTATTGGCCCATCAAAGGGAATATCAGATAAACAGAGAGCGGCTGAGGCACCAGTCATTGCCATTATATCTGGTTCGCAGTCATTATCTACTGAAAGTACTGTAGCAATAACCTGAATATCGTGACGGAAACCATCTGGAAATAATGGCCTTAAGGGTCTGTCTATTAATCTGGCAGCAAGTGTAGCTACATCCCGGGGTCTTCCTTCTCTTCTGGTAATACTACCTGGGATTTTACCGATGGCATAAACCCTTTCTTCATAATTCACCATCAGCGGAAAAAAATCAATCCCTTCTCTGGGTTCAGACATAGTTGCTGTTACCAGAACAGCTGACTCTCCATATCTAACCATTACAGCTCCATTAGCCTGCTGGGCTAATTTGCCAGTTTCTATGGAGAACATTCTTCCTGCAACTTCTTTTTCCCATTTTTTATGCATAACATTCCTCCTTACTTTCATATAATTCTCTTTCTTCTTTTTATTATGAGACCTACTATAAACTAATATACTATGTATATAAAACAATATTGAAAGAGCGGGTTTACCCCGCTCTTTTTCTGCAAAAAAAACCTACTAACCCCTGATATTTAATTTTTCAATTAAATTACGGTATACTTCAATATCATTATTTTTAAGATACTTAAGAAGTCTTTTTCTCCTACCAACCATTTTTAATAACCCCCGGCGGGAATGGTAGTCATGATTATGTTTTTTCAAATGGTCGGTAAGTTGCTGTATTCTCTCAGTTAATAAAGCAATCTGAACCTCAGGAGAACCTGTATCTCCTTCTTCACGCTGATATTCATTTATAATTTCTTGTTTTTTTTCATTTGTTAGCATACCTTCACCTCCTTATTTCTAATTCGCCACCAGCCAAGAAAACGGCGGAGAACGTTAACCTAGCAAGTGGTAATTAATGTTCTTAACTATTGTAACATAAAAGGGAATCTGTGTAAAGAATATCCTTCTTAATCTGTTTTACCAGTTCTTCTATACCGGCAAAAGCCTTCTCCGGCCTGATAAACTTTATCATCTCAACTTTAAGTTTCTTACCGTATAAATCACCGGAGAATTCCATAATATGTATTTCAATACTGTAGTCCTTACCGGCAAAAGTAGGTTTAAAACCAATATTAAGAATTCCCTTGTATTGCTTATCATCAATTACTGCATAAGCAGCATATACACCGCGGGGGGGCATTATATATTCTGTATCTAACTTTAAATTGGCTGTCGGTATACCAAGTTTTCTACCCCGGCCTTCCCCTGTTATTACCTTTCCCTGAATCTGATAATAACGCCCCATATAATCCGGGATTTTATCCATCTGGCCAGAATCTACCATATTACGGATTAAAGTACTTGAAACCTTCTCCTTGTTTATTTTAACCGGTGAAAGTATATCAACAGTGAAATTATATCTTTCTCCCATTATTTTTAATGATTTTACTCCACCACTACCATGGTAACCAAATCTAAAATCATCTCCAACAACAATATGACAGACATTTAATTTATCTACAAGAATGTTTTTAATAAAGTCCTTGAAATCCATCTGAGAAAATTCCCTGGTGAATTTTTGTCTGAAAAAATAATCTATTCCCAGTTTCTCAAGATTCTGCTCTTTTTGTTCTTCTGACATTATATAACCATTAAAATTTTCCGGAAATAAAATTTGCTGGGGATGAGGGCTGAAAGAATATACACCACTTACTGTTTTAAGACCATGTGATTTTTCAACAGCTCTCTGAATAATAGTCTGATGGCCCAGATGAAGACCATCAAAAGCTCCGATAGCAATTACTACCGGTCCTCCCCTGAATTCATTAAATCGACGGCTGTCTATTACATCCATTACCTTTCCCCCTGGTTTATTTAAATACCCTCTCCGGTTTACAAAAATATCTACCTTCCTCTTCCTCAATCTTACTGATAGAAATAAAATCGTCTTCAAAGTCATAAACCAGAACTATTTGGCCTTTATCATATCTTTTAAGTTCGGATTCCAGGTCTTCCTGAAATAAATAAGCTCCATTAACAGCCTTTTTATATGCTTCTTTCTTGATAATTACTGCTGGCTTGTCTATATTT
>JADQBU010000183.1 GCA_016278435.1 Halanaerobiales bacterium | reverse complement strand
AAATATTCATCTATAATTCTTAAAAATATTCCTCCCAGCAAAAATCCTATAGCTGCAGGAATCCAGCCCGGTACTCCCATATTTTCTGACATTGCAATTGCCGGCAGCAGTAATGACCAGAAACTGGCAGCAATCATAACCCCGGAAGCAAATCCCAGCATAAAATTTAGACTCTTTTGCTTAATACTTTTTACAAAATATACCAAAGACGCCCCCAGGGCAGTAACAAACCAGGTAAATAAAGTTGCTAAAAAAGCCTGATTTACCGGATTTACATCTTTAAACCATTCCATAAACATATAAATCACCCTTCTTGGTATATCCATAATTCTTTAAGATTTAATCTATTATTCAGTAATAAATTCTTTAAGTTGTCCATAATAGGATTATCACTCATACCACCTGCATAGCCGACCCGTGTTCTCACTACCCCCGGTAGGACACCAAAGGAAGTATCCGGCCCCCAGAAACATCCCAGGGCAAAAGTGGCAGTCTCTGTCTCAACTTTTTCCATTTTCTTATCTATCCTTACTTCAATTTCAGCCTGGATTGGCTGTATCGGAAAGAACAGAACCAATCCGACAATTATTATTGTTATAAGATAATTCATAATTGTTATCTCCTTTTTGCTAACTATATTTTGTTCAAGTTATATGAGCATTCTAACAGTATTAATTATTATTGGCAAGTAGATTGTTTTTGGGCTATCATAACTTTCAAGTTCACTGGAATCAATAGCTATTTTATCAGGAACAAAAATCAAAACCACAAGCATGAGCAAAATTTATTCATCATTTTCAAGATCTTCTATAAGCCTTTTCATTTCATCAATCTCTTGACGCTGTGCCTCTATGATCTCATCAGCAAGTTCTCGAACTCGTGGATCTGATATATTTGCTCGTTTACTAGTTAAAATTGCAATTGAGTGATGTGGGATCATAGCTTTCATATAAGAAGTATCATTAACCGTGGTTTGGCTCCGAACTAAGAATAACGAGATCCCAATCATTACTATACTCACTATAACAATTCCCATATTCCAGCGACGATTAGTTAACATATGCAGCATAAATACTAACATAATTATAGCCATTGTCGCTCCCATCAAAATAGCCATATACATTCTTGTCTCACTAAAAGTAACATGGGCTATCTGATAAGTATTTAAGTACATCAAAAAAAGCATAACAGCCATAGAGGTTATAATCATTCCGAAAAACTTTAAATAATTTTTCATTCTATGCTCTCCTCCTGGATTATTCTTTTTATAATATCTGATCCATTTCCCTTCTTACCCATTTTCCTTTATAATCACCTCCATACTCTTTACTAAAATCATGACAGAAGATCTATTACACCCTCCTGATTTTTATACTTTAAACCGGGATAATAGAATTTCGAAGTTTTGCATTAATAGTTCCCTTTTTCTGTAAATAACGTTTTAAATTATCAATGGCTTTTATGTCCAGAACACTACGATTAGTTCCATATTTAACAGGTACTCCCTGGGTGGTTACAAATACTGTTTTATACATCCGGTCGGAAACCACCTTTTCCCCCTGTACAAAAAGTCTTTGTATCCTCTGGCCAAAAGGGTTTTCAATCTTAAAATAGAGATTTATTCCTTCTGATCTTTTCACATAACCTCCCATCTGCTGATAGGGATCTCTAGCGAAAGTCCTTTCCTGATTTTCTTCCATCATTTCCCGGAGTTCCTTTCCAGTCAATTCTACAACTGAGATAGGTGGGTTAACCGGAATAATATTCCAGAGATCATTCATGGTAATGGGACCGGGGATTACTGGGGCCCCATATCTCCATCCATTAGAAAAAGCCATATCTGCTCCCGTAAGATCTATCATTGAATCAAGAAGAAAGTTGTCCATAGTTGATTCCAGGGCCGTATTTCGATTAAGGGCAGTCTCTGTATATCCTACAATTTGATTTAACTTTCCTTGATAAGGAGCCATTATTCTATTTATTTCTGTCTCCACTTCCGGGTCTGGTGTTATCCCGGAATCCAGAGTAATCAAATCATGGTTATAATCAACAATTTTACCTTTACTAAATTTCAAATTTAAATAACCTAAAAACGAACCATGACATCCTGATTGAATTATAATGGTGTCATTAACCATAGCAGGCTTGTAGAGCCGATTATGAGTATGCCCGCTCAAAAGCACATCTATATCTTCAACTTCCCGGGCAAGTTTTACTTCCTGAGAAAATCCAAGATGAGAAAGAACCACTATTAAATCGACCTCTTTTTCCTGACGCAATTTTTTAATATAACCGGGTAATTCTTTATTTCCCAGGGTAAAATATATCCCTTTACTGAATGATGACGGCATTACTTTATCCACTATAGTTGCAGAAATACCAATAATTCCAACCAGCAAACCATTAATTTCCTTAATAAGATAAGGGTCATATACCAGCTCATTTGTCCGCTCATCATAACAGTTAATTGCAAGCATCGGATAATTTAATTTTTCAACCACTTCTTTGAAATTATCCGGTCCATAAGCAAACTCCCAGTGGGCTGTCATAGCGTCAATTCCTAACATATTTAGAATGGGGAGCATATCTTTGCCTTTGGATTTTACAGCAAGCAAAGTACCATGAATTGTATCACCACAATCCAGCACCAGTGCTTCATCTTTACTTCTAATCTTCTTGATAACTTTCGCAATTCGGGCAAAACCCCCTGCAATTTTATATTGTGCATGATCACCTTTCCAAAAAAGTTCCTGATGAGGTTCTAGATAAGAATGAGTGTCATTAAGCTGAATTAAAGTTAAATCTTTAATTTTAACACCTCCTGTTGTGTTATTTTATAATCCCCAGAAACATCCCAGGCAAAAATAGCAATCTCCTCTCATAAAGTAAATTATTTAAATTCAATTACTGGTTTGACTGAAGATATTACTATCACCGATTTATGCGATAAACATGATATTAGTCGTGAAACCTATTATACCTGGAAGAAAGAACTGGAAAAAGGAGTACTTAAAAACTGGTCTGAGTACAGGACCAACTACTAATTTAGTTATCAGCATGATTGATGAAACTATTGAGCAATATGGTAAGCCCAAAGTAATAAAAAGTGATAATGGGCCACAATTTAGAAAAACATTTAAAAAAGAGTTAGAAAAGCGAAACATCTATCATCTTAATAGTCCAGCCTTTCCCCCTCATTTAACGAGAAAGTTGAAAGAAGCTAACCGAGATCTTAAGCAAGTTATTAGCAACATCAAGAACCTTGATAATATAAATATAGCAGAAGGTATTAAACAAGCTATAAGAGATCATAATCATCTGCGTCCTCATCATATTAGTTCAAGAATACAATGTGTCAATTTAGAATATTATTTTTATGGTTAAATTACGATCTATTTTAAATTGTCCAGAATTTTTCTTAATTCTTCTTTTGAAATTTCACCTTTGGCATAGCGCTGTTTTGCTATTTCTTCCGGGCTATTTTCCTCTATTTTATGATTAACTTCTTTTCTATTATTAAACTGATCACGACCTTTATAACCTGGATTAGAATGTCTATGATCATCATGCCGGTTATGATTATATTTATTATATTCTTTAAAAAAGTAATATGCGACTCCAATTATTACTATCCAGAAAATTATCGAAAATCCTCCACCCATCATAATTATTCCCCCTATTTCAAAAAGTTTTATTAACTAATACCATTCCTCAAGCCAATCCTGCATCATAAAAATTTCTTGAAGCTGACTATCTCTAATACTTTGGGCAAGTAGATATACTTCTTGATGTTCATCTAATTCCTGCGTTATCAACTGCTGTGACATCATTACTGCTCCCATGTGATGAAAAATCATATTTCTTAAGAAAGCATAATCCAGTTCTTCGCCAGTTAAGTCTTCATAATTACCCATCATGGGCTCATACTGATAATTATTTGTCCTATTTGGATACCACTCAGCCAGGTACTTTTCCATTTCTTCGATTTCTTGAGTTTGAACTTCAATAATATCTTCCGCAAATTCTCTCATCTTTTCTCTGTTAGTATTATCTCGTAATATTTTTGCATTATAAACTGCTTCCTCATGGTGAGGTATCATTTTTATTAAAAATTCATATTCACTATTGACTGATTCCATCATTCCAAAACCAGGACCAGGTTGAGCCAAAGCAAAATTGGTTCCTGTAACAATAACTGTTAGTATAAATAAAACAATTATCAAATTTCTTTTCATTTGATTAACCTCCTTACATTTTCAATATTGATATTAAATTTACAAAACACATCATACAAAATAATCTCCCCAGAGTGGAGGGTGGTATCAGATAATTAAACTCCAACAATGGTATTTCTTAATTTAGGTTCAACTCTTTTTATCTTCTTTAAATATCTTTGCAAATTTTCTATGGCGTTAATATCCAATTTTCTTCGCTCACTACCATATTTTGCCCTAACTCCCTGACTGGTTACAAATACAACATCATATATTCTATCAAAGTCAACCTCTTCTCCCTGTATAAATAGTTTTTGAATTCTTTCGCCCGCAGGATTTTCAATTTTAAAATAGAGATTAATCCCTGCTGAACGCTTGACGTATCCACCCTGCTGAGCATATGGGTCACGCGAAAATGTTCTTTCTAAATTGACCTCCATCATTTCCCAGAGTTCCTTACCACTTAATTTAACTGTTGAAACTGGAGGATTAACAGGTATGATATTCCAGAGATCATTTCGGGTAATAGGGCCGGGTACAATTGGTGCCCCATATCTCCAGCCATTGGAAAAAGCCATTTCTGCACCTGTTAGATCAAGTAATGAATCCAATAAGAAATTATCCATTGTAGATTCCATTACCAGATTGCGGTTTAGGGCAATATCTGTATAGCAGAGAACTTCATTTAATTTATCGCGGTGTGGTTTCATAATCTTTTCTATTTCTGCTTTAATTTCTTCATCCTCAGCAATGTTTTTTTCAACTGTTAACAAATGATGCCTGAAATTAACCACCTTCCTGTTATCTATTTCCAGGTCAAGCCTGCCGACAAATGACCCATGACAGCCTGATTGAATAATTATCGTATCATTAATTAAGGCAGGTTTGTGGACTCTATTATGAGTATGCCCGCTCAGCAAAACATCAATCCCGTCAATTTCTTTAGCAAGCTTTGTCTCCTGAGGAAAGCCAAGGTGTGAAAGAACAACTACTAAATCTACCTTCTTTTCATTTCTTAATTTATCAATATAATGAGGAAGTTCTTCTTTACCCATGGTAAAATAAGTACCTTCACTAAACCAGTCCGGCATCACTTTGTCAATAACCGTAGCGGCAATACCTATTATGCCAACCTTGAGCCCGGTATACTCTTTAATCAA
>JADQBU010000245.1 GCA_016278435.1 Halanaerobiales bacterium | reverse complement strand
AAATAGTGTCTTAAAAGCCGGTAACATGTTGATCGCCTTGGGGAAGGCTACAAAAGCAAGTCCGATACTCTGAGTCACTACCTCATCAATCGGCTGACCGGTTTGACCTGCCATATAACCCAGTACACCAAAGACACCCAGACCAACGATCAGACTGAAACCAGAGTTAGCCAGACCAGCAATAAAGGCATTATTAACAACATCGGAATCTTTGGGTTGATAGCTGGCATAAGTGATCATAACCCCGAAACCTATACTGAGTGTAAAGAATATCTGACTGAAAGCAGCCAGCCAGACCTTTCCATTCATTAACTGAGAAAAATCAGGCTGTAGATACTTATTGAGACCATCGATCGCTCCCGGTAAAGTGATACCGCGGATAGTGATGATAACCATCAGGATACCGAGGAGGGGAACGAAGATCTTGGAAGCCTTTTCTATCCCCTTATCAACACCATTATATATAATCAAATAATTAATTAACCAGATGACAAATACTGCCCCGAAAATAGTCCAGTTGATACCACCCAGTTCACCAGCACCTGAGGACAGATGAAGATGAGAACCGTAAAAGAAAGATTCCGGATTATTCCCCCACTTCTGCCCAAAGGAATAAAATACATAATTTAAACTCCAGCCAATAATGGCCATGTAATAAACTACCAGTGCATACACTGTAAGTACTGGCCACCATCCCAGCCATTCCCATTTTTTTGAGAAGCGGCGGAAGGAAAGTGCAGACGAACCTCTCATCTTCTGACCAAAACTAAATTCCAGCAGTAAGATAGGAATTCCGATGACAAAAAGGGCAATTAGATAAGGAATGAGATAAGCCCCACCCCCATTATCATAAACTACATAGCTGAACCTCCAGATATTACCGAGACCTACAGCTGACCCGATTACGGCCAGCAGAAAACCCATTCTCGTTTTCCATTGTTCTTCTCCTGCCATTATTTTATTACTCCTCCTTTTAATTACTTATTTAATTTAGAGTAAGAATATTTTCATGTGTCCTACCTGCCTCAAATGCCCTGAGATTTATATCTACCGTCTTCTCCGGCACACTTTCCTGGATAACTTGACGGAGTCCATCCACAGAAAGTTTTATATAGTTACTGAGACAGCCTATCAATACAATATTAATTGCCTTCTGATTCCCGGCTTCCCGGGCCAGCTCCAGAGCATCAATACTTACAACATCATATTCCATTTTTTCCAGCCGTTCCAGAACATCATCCGGATAATCAATTTCCCCTACAGCAACCGGTAAGGGATCAATTCTCTGGGTGCTGGTAACAATTATACCACCGGGTCTAAGGTACTTAACCCATCTAAGAGCCTCCAGTTGTTCAAAGGCCAGAATAATATCCGCTTCACCCTCAGCGATCAAGGGAGAATAAACTTTTTTACCAAAGCGGACATTACTGACAACACTTCCTCCTCGCTGGGCCATACCGTGAACCTCTGATTTCTTGACATCATAGTCTTCCCGGAGAGCAGTCTTTGAAAGTACCTCACTTGCCAGCAGTACTCCCTGCCCGCCAACACCGGCCAGTAGTATATTTGTTGTCTTAGTCATCTATACCACCATCCTTTTCAATAGCATCAAAGGGACAGACTTCAACACATACCCCACAGCCAGTACATAGATAATCATCGATACGGGATTGACCATCACCCTGAACCAGTGCCGGGCAGCCGATTTCCAGGCAGAATCCGCAGTTCTTGCATTTTTCCGAATCCACATGAAGCGGGGGTTTACGTTCAACATATTTGAGCAGAGCACAGGCTCTTCTGGCTATAATCACAGAAATTTCATCACTGTCCAGTTCTTCCTGGATAACCTTTTTGGTCTGGTCCAGATTATAGGGGTCAACTGTTAGTACTCTCTTTACCCCTACTGCCTCACTTATTTTTGCCAGATCAATTATCTCGGTTTCTTCACCCATCAGGGTTTTACCGGTAACCGGGTTTTGCTGGTGTCCGGTCATGGCGGTTATCCTGTTGTCAAGAATGATTATTGTTGAAGCTCCCTTGTTGTAAACTATGTCAATCAAACCGGTAATCCCGGAATGCATAAAGGTAGAATCACCGATGACACCAACCACATCAC
The DNA here is from genome assembly GCA_016278435.1 of Halanaerobiales bacterium. GTDB lineage: Bacteria > Bacillota > Halanaerobiia > Halanaerobiales > JADQBU01 > JADQBU01. The sequence goes on along the minus strand of JADQBU010000245.1, from coordinate 3,301 downwards.
CCTTGATCTTATCACCCAGAGCCAGTTCCAGACCAAAGGCATTTCCAATACTGGCCCCCATGCAGACCAGACTGTCCATTGCAGACAATGGTGGCACTACACCCAGAGCATAACAGCCTATATCTCCGGTTACAGCTACCCCCAGCTTATTCAGAGTATAAAATACACCTCTATGTGGGCAGCCCGGGCAGAGAGCCGGAGTTCTGTAAGGCAGTTCATCCGATTCATTTTCTTCTTCTTTTTCTAATATGTCTGAATTATTTCCCAGCAGTGAGTCTCTGACAATCTTTGTATTTAATTCAAAGGTAATAGGCAGTTTGTCTTTGCCTGTAACCTCAATCCCCATAGCTCTGATCTGTTCTTCCAGGAAGGGATCCAGTTCCTCAATAATATATAACTTACTCACTTCAGCCGCAAAATCCTTTATTTTTTTCTCCGGTAGCGGGTAGGTTAATCCCAGTTTAAGGATAGATGCCTCAGGAAATACCTCACGGGCATAATTATAAGCTACCCCGCTGGTAATAATACCGATCTCTTTTTCTTCCCATTCAATTCTGTTCAGTTCCGTCTTTTCAGCAAATTCTGCCAGTTCCTTTAATCTTTCCTCTATAACCGGATGCCGTTTTCTGGCATTATCCGGTACCATAACAAACTTGCCGGGATCTCTTACAAACCCTTCAGGTACGGATTTCTCTTCCCTTTCTCCCAGCTCAGTTACTGTCTTGGCATGCGAAATCCTGGTAGTGGTCCTCAAAATAACAGGAGTGTCAAATTCTTCACTGATATCCAGTGCTTTACCGACAAAATCTTTTGCCTCCTGACTGTCAGCCGGTTCCACCATCGGCACCTTGGCAAAACGGGCATAATGACGGTTATCCTGCTCATTCTGAGAGCTGTGCATACCGGGGTCATCGGCAGTTACTATTACCAGACCACCCTTAACTCCTGTATAAGAAAGTGTCATAAAGGGATCAGCCGCCACATTCAATCCAACGTGTTTCATTGCAACCAGTGAACGTACTCCCCCGAAAGAAGAACCAATAGCAACTTCCATAGCAACTTTTTCATTCGGTGACCACTCACAGTAGATATCATCTTTGTATTTTACTATATTTTCAAGGATTTCAGTACTCGGGGTTCCGGGGTAGGCTGTAGCCACCCTGACCCCGGCTTCGTAGGCCCCGCGAGCCACTGCTTCATTTCCTGACAGTAGTTGTTTATCTATCATTAACAACACCCCTCCTTATTTGTTTTTAACATAGTTGCTATGTATATTGGCACAGGTTTTAATTCTCTCTTCCACAATGTGATTTGCAGCCTGATAGGTCGGAACATCCTTTTCCCGGGAAATCTGATAGATTTCTGTCAGAATGTGATAGATATTCCTGACCTGAGCCATTACCCGTTTTTCATTGTAACCGTGTACTTCCTCAGCAACCTGCATTAGACCACCAGCATTGGCAATATAATCAGGAGCATAGACAATACCCAGTTCATGTAGCTTGTCACCGTGTCTTTCTTCCTGAAGTTGATTATTGGCTGCCCCTACAATCGCCTTACATTTAAGCCGGGGTATGGTATCATCATTAATAACTGCACCCAGAGCATTAGGTGAGAAGATATCACAGTCAACATCAAAAATCTCATCAGGCTCAACTATTTTAACAGGATAATTTTCTGCTGCTTTCTCTCTGTATTTTTCTTTGATATCGGTTCCAATCAGCTCTGCTCCTTCTTCATGCAGGTGTCCCAGTAGGCGATAACCAACTTTGCCTAATCCCTGTACTGCTATAGTTAAACCTGCCAGAGAATCATCACCAAAGGCTTCCTTTGCAGTTGCCTTTACTGCCTTGTAAACACCAAAAGCAGTTATAATAGCTGAGTTTCCACTACCTCCAAACTCTTCCGGCATCCCTACAATATGGTCTGATTCACGGGCTGCCTGGACAAAGTCTTCACTGTAAGTACCGACATCAGTCCCGGTAATAAACCTGTTATTTAAGGTTTCGACAAAGCGACCAACAGACCTCATCATGGCCCTTGTCTTATCTTTCTCGGGATTACCCATGATAACAGCTTTTCCTCCACCAAAATCAACATCAGCAATACCACATTTATAAGTCATACCCTTTGACAATCTCAGGACATCTTTCAGGGCATCTTCTTCGGTTTTATAATCCCACATCCGGCAACCTCCGAGAGCTGGTCCCAGGGTAGTATCATGGATACCGATGATCATCTTTAACCCGGTTTCTTTATCATAATTAAAAATTATCTGCTCATGTCCTCTTTTTTCCATTTCTTCGAATATATTCATTGTAATCCCCCTTATTGGTAAATTGTTTCAGGTTAATATTGTTCCGCATTGTAGAACTCTGTTCTACTTTTTGCACCTACGGATATTCTTCTAAACAACAAGTTTACCCAGAACAATAGAATTGAACTTCGTCTCTTCACTGTCTGCCCGGGAGGTAAATACCAGTGGTACTCCTGCTCCCATGACAAGACTTCCCGATTCCAGTCCCATGTATAATACAATCGCTTTATAGAGGATATTACCTGCTTCAATATCCGGTACCAGTAAAATATCAGCTTTACCTGCGACAGGCCCGGTAACCCCCTTATGCTCTGCTGCTTCCTCACTTATAGCATTATCAAAGGCGAATGGACCATCAACTATAATGCCATTGAGCTGACCGCGATCTGACATCTTGGCCAGGGCTGCTGCCTCCATCGTAGCCGGCATGGCTGGATTCACCTTTTCCACCGCTGCCAGAACTGCTACTTTGGGATTCTTGATACCCAGAGCATTGGCCATATCTACTGAATTCTCTATAATCTCCACTTTTTCTTTAATTCCAGGTGCAATAACCATCCCACCATCACTCATGATTACCATCTTATCTTCCTTTTCTAGATTGATTAAAGTTACTACACACAGTAGTTTATCCCTGCGCAGACCGTACTCTTTCTTCAATAGAGCCTGTAACATGACTTTGGAACTCAAAAGACCCTTCATGGGATAATCTGCCTTACCTTCAACAATCAATTCAATCGTCTTCTCGGCTGTCTCCCGTTCTGAAGTAGCTGGAATTATCTCTCCCGGTTCAAAATCAATTTTCCTGCTCTCTGCCATAATTTTCTCTACATCCCCGACCAGAACAGGTTCAATAATCCCCAGCTCTACTGCCTTCTTCACACTTGCCAGAACAGTTTTATCACCTGCTGCTGCTACTGCCAGTTTTTTGATAGGCATTTTCTGGGCTCTGTTAACTATCTCTTTAAAATTGGCTACCACTTA
>JADQBU010000172.1 GCA_016278435.1 Halanaerobiales bacterium | reverse complement strand
ACAAATTTAATGTTATCTATGGTGGAGGAGAGGCCAATGTAGCAGTATCACTGGCCAATTACGGGCTTGATGCCAACTTTGTTACTAAGCTTCCAGATAATCCTGTAGGTCAGGCAGCATTAAATGAATTGAGGCGTTTCGGAGTCAAAACCGATTATATACTCCGGGGTGGAAGCCGGCTCGGTATCTATTACTGTGAAAATGGGGCTAGCCAGCGGCCGTCAAATGTAATTTATGACAGGGCTCATTCAGCTATTGCTGAGGCAAAAGTTGGCGAGTTTGACTGGAATCAGATATTTGCTGACACAGACTGGTTCCATTTTACTGGAATTACACCGGCCCTGAGTGAGAACATGTCCGATGTTACCATGATGGCAGTTAAAGCGGCCAAAAAACATGGTGTAAAGGTCAGCTGTGATCTTAATTACCGGGCCAAGTTATGGTCGAAAGAGAGAGCAAATAAGGTTATGACAAAGTTAATGGAATATGTAGATATTATTATTGCTAATGAAGAAGATGCAGAGATGGTCTTCGGTATCAAAAGCGGCTCCGATATTACCAGTGGGGATATTGATGTTGAAGGTTACCATGATGTGGCAGGACAGTTAATTGAGAAGTTTGATCTGGAACTGGTCGGCAGCCACCTGCGGATTAGCCGCAGCGCTTCAGATAACGGCTGGTTAGTTGTATTGTATGATGGTAAAGATTTTGTACAGTCAGCAACCTATGACATTCATATCGTTGACCGTGTCGGTGGTGGGGATTCATTTGCTGGTGGTTTAATTTATTCACAGTTAAGTGGTAAGAGTTTACAGGAAACGGCTGAGTTCGGGGCAGCTGCCTCCTGTCTGAAACAGTCTATTCCCGGTGATTTTAACCATGTTAGTATAAAAGAAGTTGAAACCCTGGCTGCAGGTAATGCTTCCGGTCGGGTCAAAAGGTAAGAGAGGGCTAAATATGAAAAAGAAAATACCAGACCAACTGGTACAATCACTGGATAGGGCAATTGATATTATTGAAAAAGTTATTGAATCAAACCGGGGTTATGGTGTTACTGAGTTAAGCAATAGTCTGGGTTTGCATAAAAGTACAGTATACAGGTTACTGGCAACTTTGGCCTATAGGGGTTATGTAGAAAAGAATGATAAAAATGATCGTTATAGGCCAGGTGTAAAGATGATTGAAATAAGCAGTAGTGTATTAAATAATTATGAACTCAGGACAAAGATTAAACCATACTTAATACAACTCAGACAAAAAACAAAAGAAACAGTACACCTGGGAATTCTGGATAATCTAGAGGTTGTATATATTGATAAAGTTGAAACAAATGAAACTATTCGCATGTATTCCCGGGTAGGGAAGAGGGCACCTCTGCACTGCACAAGTCTGGGAAAGGTTTTAATTGCTTACACCAGAGATGAACAACTTGTTAATGATTTGATAGGAAATAAAGGTTTAAAGGGTTATACAGATAATACCATAATAGATTCAGATAAATTCAAAGATCATTTAAAAGAAATCAGAAAAAGGGGATATGCTGTAGATAATGAAGAACATGAAAAGGGAATAAGATGTATATCTGCCCCCATTTTTGATTTTTCTGGGGACCTGATTGCTGCTTTCAGTATAGCAGGTCCAACTACCAGAATGACTAAAAAAAGGGTAGATGAACTTGTAAGTCTTGTCAAAACCTTTTCCCGGGATATCTCCACTTCATTTGGTTACTATGAGTAAATAAGGCATCGATTAAGTTAACCTATTATACGAAGGGTGATAAATAAAAAAATGTTTAAAAACAAACTAAAAGAAAAACTAATAAATGGTGAGGTAGTTATAGGACCATTTTTAAAAATTGTTGACCCTGCAATAGTTGAAATTGCAGGAAAAGCTGGTTTTGATTTTGTTTTAATAGATACAGAGCACGGGCCAATATCGATAGAAAGCGCACAAAATATGATTAGAGCAGCTGAGGTAGTTAATATAACCCCTATTATTCGAGTTCTGGAAAATGATGAAGGCAAAATATTAAGAGCACTTGATATTGGGGCTCATGGTGTCGAAGTTCCTCAGATTAATAGCAAAAAACAGGCTACAAATTTACGTAAGGCTGCTAAATTTAGTCCACAGGGAGAACGAGGAGTATGTTGTTATGTCAGGTCAGCCGATTATTCTCAAATAAATAGTAGCAATGAATTAAAAAGAAATTACTTTAAAAATGCTAATAAAGAAACACTTATTATTGCTCATATTGAAGGTCTGGATGGCATAAAAAATATTGATGAGATACTGGAAGAGGATGTAATAGATGTACTGTTTCTTGGCCCCTATGATTTATCTCAATCACTGGGTATTCCCGGTGAGGTCAGTGATATAAAAGTAGAAAAGAAGATGAAAGAGATAATAGAAAAGGCTTCTAACAAAAACAAAATTATTGGTACATTTGTTGACAATGCTGAAGATGCCAGAAAGTGGATAGCTGCAGGGGTACAATTTATTGCTTATTCTGTAGATGTAGGTATATTTTATAATGCCTGTACAAATATTTTGACTGATTTAAAATTATAATGAAATAATGTTAGAAAATTTAAATTCATTAATACTTTGTGCTTTTGAGAAAGAAGGAATATGTCATATAACATCGAATATTATAATTTATACAGAATTCTATATATAAAGATAGTGTTTTGTATAGTAAAACAAATAAAAAGTAGATTGGGTGTTATCATGATTATAAAATTATTCGCTGGCTTAAAGGATGCAGCAGGTAGCTTAAAGGTTGAAGCTGATTTTGATTTAAAAAATGGTAACATTGAAGAATTACTAAATATTCTGGTAAAAAAATATGGTGATGACTTTGAAGAATTATTATTTAAAGATGGTTCTCTAAGGAATAGTATTACGATTATCCTTAACGGTAAGAATATTCGTTTTATCAATGGCACTAAAACGGAAGTGTCCAATGATGACAAGGTCTCAATAATTCCCCCACTATTTGGGGGGTAATTTCTTAATGAATAAATAAATTAATTTAGGAGGTAATAAAATGGAAAAAAAATTATTGATGATTCCTGGTCCTATTGAAATAGCACCTGATGTACTTAATGAAATGAATGTACCAATGGAACCACATTATGGTGTTAAATGGACGAATTTTTATTATGATACTATTGAAAGAGTAAAAAAAATAATCGGAACAGAAAGTGATACATTTCTACATGTGGGCTCAGGTCATGCAGCAATTGATGCAGTAATTGGTTCTATTGTGGAAGAGGGAGAAAAAGTTCTGGTTTTGAGTAATGGCTTTTTTGGTGAAAGAATAGCTGAAATTGTGGAAAGTTTTCGGGGGACAGCCGTTCAGTTTAAAACAGACTGGGGTAAAGCCCTTTCTCCTTCTGATATCGATGACTATTTGAATGACAATCATGAAAAGTTTAGTAAAGTTATGGTTGTTCATCATGATACTTCAACTGGTGTTAGAAACCCGGTAAAAGAGATTGCCAGAGTTGTTAAGAAATACGGGCTATTATTGTTTGTTGATGCTGTTTGTTCCATTGGTGTAACAGAGTTTAAGATGGATGAATGGGGGATTGATGCCTGTATTACTGCTTCACAGAAAGGTCTGGGAGCACCTCCAGGGTTAGCTATAATAAGTGTTAATGATAAAGCCTGGGAGGTTATAGAAAATAGAAAGCAGAAACCTACTGGCTGGTATCTGAATTTAGCAACAATGAGAGAATTTGCGGAGAAACAAAAGGAATGGCAGCCTTATGGGATTACTATGGCTGTTAACAATGTTAAAGCATTAAATAAAGCTCTCAGAAATATTGAGGAAGAGGGGCTAGAAAGTAGGATTGAAAGGCATGATAATATTGGCAGATATTTTAGAAATGGTATCAGGGCTCTTGGGTTAGAAACAGGGGCATCAGAAGAGGATGCAGCCAATAATGTTACTGTTATATTTAATCCAGAGGGGATGGGTTCACAGGAATTAATTGATATACTTGAACAAGAATATCAAATTATGATAGCAAATGGTCTTGGAGTATATGCTGGAAAGGCTTTCAGGGTTGGACATATGAATCTGGGGGCTTCTAAAAACAGTGTAGTTCCAGTAATTAATGCTTTAGATGAAATAATTGATAAGAAACTTTAACTCCTCAAAAAGAAAAGTGGAGGCGAAAGTATGGAAATTAAAATACTGGGAATCAATGGGAGTCCACGAAAGGGAAATAGTGAATTTTTACTGACAGAAGCATTGAGCTATACTGATAATATTTCAAATTTTAAAATAAAGAAAAAATTTTATTCATTTCGCGGCAAAGAATTTAAGCCTTGTATAGCCTGTGGTTACTGTGGAAGAAATAATGGTGACTGTGTACATAATGACGATTTTGAGGATTTGAAAAAATTATGGATGTCTTCTGATATTATTATATTCTGTGCCTGTTTATCATATGAGTATGCCGGGACAGGTTAAATGTTTTCTAGACCGGCTTGGTAATAGTTTTTTCGGCACCTATAAAGAACTCTTTGAAGAAGGTCACGATACCTTACCCAAATTATTAAAGGTAATAGGATCTATTACTCAGGGGGCACATATTTTTTCTGGACAGGAGCATACACTGACTGACTTAATTAACCATGCTCTATTAATGCAGTCAATTCCTGTTGTAGGTGATATGTGGGAGTCCTATATTGGTGCTGCTGGGTGGACAAATGGAAGAATTGAGAGAGACTCAATGAAAGAGGAATATAATAAAGGAAATTTTGACACTACTATTGCGGTAAGAGCTTCACGAAAATTAGTTCAAAGAGCAGTAGAGATGGCTGTTATTGTGAAGAGCGGGTTGATAGATCATAAAGAATATTTAAGTAATGACAATCATTATAAACCAGTAATTAACAGGATTATGTCTGAAACAGAGTAAACTTCAGATAAAGGAGGAACGGAACAATGGATTTTATCGGTAAAGTATTGCATATCGATTTAGTTAAACAAGAGACATGGGTTGAAGAGATAGACAGGGAAACCTGGATAAAGTATCTTCCGTCAAGGGGTTTAAATGCTAAACTATTGTGGGATTTAACTGATGAAAATACTGACCCCTTAGGGGAAGATAATGTATTAATCTTTGGGACAGGTGGACTTACTGGCACTAAAGCACCAGTTTCAGGTAGGACAACAGTTACTTTTAAAAGTCCGGCAACAAATATGTATTTTAAATCAAATGCCGGGGGAGAATGGGGAGCCTATTTGAAATTTACAGGGTATGGTTATTTAGTTATTCACGGTAAAGCTGAAAAACCAGTATATATCTATATTGAAAATGAAGAGGTTCAAATTAAAGATGCAGCAAAATTGTGGGGAAAGAATGTCAGGGAGACTAATTCAGTTTTAGCAAAAGAATATGATAA
>JADQBU010000445.1 GCA_016278435.1 Halanaerobiales bacterium | reverse complement strand
TCTTCCGATCTAATTTCCGGGTCACCCAGAGTTGCCATCAATAGTGTTAGAGCCTGCCGTTGACCACCTGAAAGAAGTTTCACCGGGGTTTCAATTCTATCTTCCAATCCCAGTTCCAGTAAATTCAGCATTTCTCTAAATTTATTACGTCTTTCATTGTTAAGTCCCAGCTTTAAGGTCCTGGTTTCCCCCCTTTTAATGGCCATAGACATATTTTCTTCAATAGTCATTTCAGCTGCTGTTCCCTTTAAAGGGTCCTGAAAAACACGGCCCACAAGTGAAGCTCGCTTATTAACAGGCCAGTTACTTACATCATTTCCGGAAATAGCAATCTTTCCTATTTCAGGGAAGAAGGTGCCAGCAACCATATTTAGTAGTGTTGATTTTCCTGCACCATTACTCCCGATAACTGTTATAAATTCACCCCTGGAAACCGATAGGTTAATTCCCTTGAGAGCATAAGCTTCATTGATTTTATCATAGTTAAATACTTTATGAATATTTTCAAGTTCAAGCATGGTTATCTCCCTCTTCCAGTAGATGTTCTGCAAACTCATCCTGTATCATAAATTTTCTTAGTGAAGGAGCTCCCAGGGCAAAGATTACCAGCAAAGCAGTGACAATTTTAAGATCAGTTGGGGCAAAACCAAGCTGTAGGGCAACTGCTATTGCAAATCTATAAACAATTGAACCTATTATTACACCGATTGTAGCATATATGATCTTACTGGTACGTACGATTACTTCCCCAATGATAACTGAAGCTAACCCGATAACGATCATCCCGATTCCCATACCTATATCTGTAAAACCCTGATACTGTGCAACAAGTGCTCCAGATAGGGCAACAAGACCATTTGCCAGGCTGAGACCCAGAATCTTAATTAAGTCCGTATTAACACCAAGACTCTCAATCATTACCGGATTATCACCTGTAGCTCTTACTGCCATACCAATTTCCGTATGCAGAAAGTAATCTATAGATAATTTTACCAGCATAATCACAATAACAAAGGATATTAAAGAAACATATTCAGTATCTATCCACTTTTCCATCATGGTAATGATAGTCGGCTGCCTTAGAAGCGGAATATTTGATCTTCCCATAATTCTTAAATTTATAGAATAAAGTGAGGTCATTGTAAGTATCCCGGCCAGTAAACCTGCAATTTTGAGTTTTGTATTTATTAATCCTGTAAGGATTCCTGCCATTCCTCCGGCAACAAAAGCGAAGATAGTTGCCAGAAAAGGATTCATTCCTCCCACAATTAATTTAGCTGTAACTGCAGCCCCCAGGGGAAATGAACCTTCAACAGTCAGGTCAGGAAAATCAAGAATCCTGAATGTTATATAAACTCCCATAGCCAGGAGACCATAAGCCAGGCCCTGTTCCAGAGTACTTATAAAAAGATTTAAAAACATTATTTGCCCACTCCCAACTGATCTTTTCCATGCTCTAATTTTTTAATATATATTATTTATTCTTGACCGTATATTTCATCTGCTTCTGCTTTTAAATCTTCAGGAACGGCAAAACCCATATTTTTTATTGCCTGCTCATTGATAACAAGTTTCAAATCTCTTGGTCTTTCTACTGGCATTGTTTGTGGTTTTGCACCCTCTTCTATTATTTTTAAAGCCATTTCACCAGTCTGACGTCCTAGGTTATAATAACTGATACTTACAGATGCCATCCCACCTCTTCTAACTGAATCTTCTTCACCTACTACCAGTGGTAACTTATTATCTTCTGCTACTTTGACTACTGATTCCAGAGCAGAGACTACAGTATTATCGGTAAAAACATAAATCCCTTCAACTTTACTGGTTAGAGATTGTGCAGCTTGCAACACACTAGAACTATTATCAGCTGTAGCTTCAACCAGGGTGAGACCTAATTCATCACAGGCTTTACGGGCTGCTTCTACCTGGGTCAATGAGTTGCTTTCTCCAGCATTATAAACAGTACCTACAACTTTTAATTCGGGTTTAAACTTAAGTAAAAGTTCAATCTGTTTTTTAACCAGATCCGGACTTAAATCGCTGGTACCGGTTACATTAGTATTGGGGGTTTCCATAGATTCAACTAAACCAGCACCAACTGGGTCAGTTACGGCTGTAATTAAGATAGGAATGTCATCAATAACATTGGCAGCGGCTTGAGCGGTTGGAGTTGCTATGGCCAGAACTAAATCAAGATTTTCCATCTCAAACTTCTTGGCAATTGTATTAGCGGTCGACATGTCTCCCTGGGCATTTTGAATGTCATAACTTATGTTTTTTCCCTCTACATAACCATGTTCTGCCAGGTAATCAATAAAACCCTGACGGGCTCCATCAAGTGCAGGATGTTCTACGATCTGAGTAATTCCTACTTTTAAATCCTGGGCCAGAGCATATGAACCTAAACTTAAAATAACCAATAAAAAAAAGACAATACAGGTAAACAATGCTTTACTTCTCAACTTCTCCAAATTGCATTCCCCTTTCAATTTTTTAAATTTAAATATATATTTATAAGAATTATAACATGGGTTATTTTGCTTGTCAAACAGAGGAATCAGGTATTAAATTTAATAAAACTCTTAACTGACAACAGATTTTACCATCCATTCTTTCTTGAATATCTCTCCATATTTATTTAAAATTTCTTCGAGAGTAATCTCCTTCATTATATCCAGTGCTTCCAGTAGATTAATACCGCGGAAGTAAAAACTAATAAATTCGGAAGCTATTACTTCAAATGAGTTAAAACCCTGGATATATTCACCAAGATATTTGTTGTATATCCTGCGAAAATTTTCCTCAGTGATTTTTTCCCTGGAATTATAGATTCTATCTAAAAGCTCTGCAAACAATTGCTCTGGTTTTTTTGTCTCACCACATATTCTTATAAATCCATATCCTGGTTCCAGATTATAATTAAAGGATAGGCTTTCATCAACAAGTCCCTTGTCATAGAGATATTCAAATAATTCACTACCCTGCCCTAGTAGAATTTCCAGTAAAATATTGGTCACAATCTCCTGTTTTATTAAATTGTAGGGGTTATCAGCCAGTTTATTCTCCTTAAACCCAAGATCAAAAATCGGTCTGGTTACATCCATTTTTTTATGGTATTCTTCCCTGTTAATTCTGTCAGGTTCCTGGGGATAATTCCTTTTCAGGTCATTTGTGCTGGATAAGTTTTTACCGTCCTGGTTTTCCCTGATCATTTCCAGGACCAAATCTTTATCCAGATCTCCGGTTATAAATAAGACCATATTACGGGGATGATAAAAAGCATTATAAAAGGTGTATAAATTATCACAGTTTATTTTCTGGATACTTTCTACAGTCCCGGGGATATCATAACGGACAGGATAATTTACATACAGGCCCTGTAACATATTAAAAAAAGCTTGCCAGTTGGGGTCATCTTCATACATCTTAATTTCCTGAGCAATGATACCTTTTTCTTTATTTATATTCTCTTCAGTAAAATAAGGAGTCTGAACAAAATCAAGCAAATTCAAAAGTGATTCCTTAAAATTACTGGTAGTAGAGAATAAGTAGTTAGTACTGGTAAAACTTGTATAGGCATTGGTAGATGCACCGAGTGCAGCAAATTTATCAAAGATGTTCTCTTCCTTATCTTCAAATAGTTTATGTTCCAGGAAATGAGCAATCCCGGATGGAACACTATTCATTTTCTGGTCAAATTCAAATTCCAGGTCAATTGAACCACATTTAACCCCCACCAGTCCATATGTCCGGTTATATCCCTTCCGCGGTAAAATATATACAGGTAGACCATTATCCAGTTTTTCCAGGTAGATACTTTCTCCTATAATTTGATTGTCTATTTTTTCAATCATACTTTAAACCCCTCTGTGTTAAAAAGTAAGTAGTGTCAAGTTTAATATTACTGGCCACTTCAACTACCTCAGACATAGAAACATTGTTTATTTTTTCAATCATAGTTGCAATAGATTCCTGTCTTTCATTAATTAATCCCAGTAAAAAATGACTGGCCATACCCCGGTTACTATCGGCTGTACTTTTAAACTGATTAATTAATCCTTTTTTTGTCCATTTAAATTCCTTATCAGTTATTTTCCCCTTTGCTATATCACTTATCTGTTCCAATATTATATCCCGGGCTTGCTCAAAATTTTCGGACTGGATTCCGGAGGTAATAAGTAGTAGTCCTTTTGTTGACTCCAGACTGGAATGAACATAGTAAGCCATGCTTGTCTTCTCTCTAACATTTTGAAATAACTTGGAATGAGGGAACCCACCCAGAATTCCATTATAAACCTGTAGAGCAAAATACAGATCATCTTTGCGGGTAATCCCGGTTCTGAAACCCAGAGAAAGTTTTCCCTGTTTAACATCCGCCTCTTCAATTATCCTTTTATCCTTCTCTACATTATTTTTAATTAGAGTATTATCATAACCTAATTCCTGTTGATGTTCAAAACCAAAAATATCATTAAAACCCTGACAAACCCTTTCCTCTTCAATATCACCTATTATTACAATATCTATTGGATTATTTTTAATAAGGTCCCTGTAATAAAGATATAGATTTTCCTCATTAATTTTTTTCAGACTGGAAGTACTACCCAGTTTATAGATACCGTAAGGCTCATTCTGACACATAATATTAAAACAGCGTTCAATAGCATATACATACTTATCATTAAAGAGTGATTTTATTCTTTCAGCCAGTAACTCCTTTTCCTGTATAACATACCTGGAATTAAATTTATTATTTTCAACCAGTGGCTCAAATATTAAATTATAAAGGAGCTGGATACCTGAAGATAAAAGTTCTTCATCAACTGGCATATATCTTTCATTAACCAGTTCCATTGAAAATCTAATAAGTTGATTTTCACCTCTCTTTAAAATTGATGAATTAAGGCTGGCACCATATAATTCCTCAAGTTTCAGGACAAGTTCTCTGTAAGTAGGATATTGTCTGCTACCACGGAAAAGCACAGATGGTATTAAAGCAGTTTTCGAAGCCTGAAGTTCGTCCTGTAGAGGTTGTACAATATATAATTGAATAAGGTTGGTCTTGAATTTAGTATTTTTACTGATATGAAGATTTATACCATTACTGGTTGTAAAATTGGTAAAAGATGATTGAGTAGTTTCCATAAATTTTCCTTTCCATTAACCTTTCGATTTATTTTCTAGTAGCACAAAGGTTAGGTTAATACTAGCTTCGTGACCGCGTCGCATTAACCTTCAATTTATTTTCTAGTAACACAAAGGTTGGATTAATACTAGCTTCGTGACCGCATCGCATTAAGCTTATCCTTCAATTTTTATTCTAGTAGCACAATGGTTGGGTTAGTACTTGCTTCGTGACCGCGTCTCACTAACCTTTCAATTAGTATACTAGCGCATCTTTCCTAGTTAGTAGTTGTAGAAGCACCCTAAAACCTTTAGCA
>JADQBU010000224.1 GCA_016278435.1 Halanaerobiales bacterium | reverse complement strand
TGCAAAAAAAATCACATCCTTTCAAGTATACTTTCCTTCATAAGATCACAGACCAGAATCCCTCTCAATCTTTCCCTGAGTTTATCTACCAGCAGCTCTGAATCCAGGTCTTCTCCATCCGGATTAGTAGGATTAACAGTAACTGCGATTAAATCAAGTGAATGCAGAACCATCACTTTAATATTGTTCTTTTCCAGCAGCTTTAAATTTTTACTGCTGACGAATATTTTGGTGCCATCAACTGCAATCAACAGGCAGTCTCTAACCTGAAATCTTAATAATTCTTTGACAATACTATCGGTTACTGCCCCACCAAGGATAATCGCCCGGGGAGTATAGCTTTTCAAATAAGCCCCCACTTCTCCTGGAATGACAAGTGAGGTTTCTGAAGAAAGATAATCGGCTTCATTATCTTTACTGATTATTGCATTTCTTCCCTGTTCAAGAACCCCGTTGGCAATCTTCAGCAAACCCGGTTCCTGTAATTCTGGAAGTGTTAATCTTTGTATCTCAAAAAGGGTTTTTTCAACTACGATTTCTGCAGTATTTCCAACTACAGCCCCTGTAGCCAGGATAAAACCATCAGAAAATATCGCTGAACTCCTGCGGTCCAGGGCTCCATCGATTAATAACAGATCAACCCGGTCTTCGATCATTTCCTTAATTCTTCTAACCTGGCTGACACAGTTTACCCCCGCAAGTTCACAGTAACCACCTTTTTTCCTGGTTTTATAGATATTTACCTCGCCGACCATCGTCTTATAGCCTGTTTTCTGGATTAATTCCGCCTCAATTTGACACTTATTAAAAACCCTGTCTGTTGTTACAAAAAAACATCCCGGGGGAATAAAGATACGGGGTTTTTTCTTGTTTGTAATCAAGTCTATTTTTTCTCCATCACGGCCGAAAGAAAGAACAGCAAGCGTTTTTCCCTGTTCTGCTGCCTTCTTTATTACATAGTTCAAGGTAACAGTCTTCCCGGAATTTTTGGCCATACCTATAATTGAAATACATTTATGAGAAAAAATATCCTGTATCATAATCTCTCCCCCTTCTATGAATTTAAGTTGCAAGATTTATACCAAATAAAAAAAGGCCTTATTGCTTTTAAGTAATAAGACCAAAAAAAAACGACGCGGTCACGAAGCTAGTATTAATCCAACCTTTGTGTCTCTAGAATAAAAATTGAAGGATTAATGAGACGCAGTCACGAAGCTAGTATTAACCTAACCTTTGTGTAACTAGAATACAGATTGTGATGCGGTCACGAAGCAAATATTAATCCAACATTTGTGTAATTAGAATAAAAATTGAAGGAAAGAGTTAATGCGACGCGGTCACGAAGCTAGTATTAATCCAACCTTTGTGTTGCTAGAATAAAAATTGAAGGAAAGAGTTAATGCGACGCGGTCACGAAGCTAGTATTAATCCAACCTTTGTGTTGCTAGAATAAAAATTGAAGGATTAATGAATATAATGTTTATGTACATACTCTGAAGTCATCAGGGCCAGCATTGCCCCGTAATCCAGATTGAAAGCCAGTTTATCTCCAACCTTTAATTTCTCAGCAGAATCAGTAACATCTAACAGTAAATGATCACTGCTGGCGCCAATAATTTCAACACCTGCTAATAATGGTGTAAGACCGTCAACTTTTACATCCTGCCTTCCGGCAGCCAGGATAGCCCTCTTCCGGATACCCTTGTCTTCAAACCGGGGTTTTTTACCGAAGGCATCATGACCGGTTACCCCTTTCGGTACCGACGGTTTTTCTTTGATCTCAATAATTGAGGCTTTTAAGACAAAGTTATGATGGTTTAATCCCTCTATCAAGCGCTGATTGGTGATATCTGTTCCCTGCAGGATGGCTTCGCCAACCCTTAGATTGTTTATACCTTCCGGCAGCTCATCATCAAGCAGAATAGTTGTTGCTGTATTCCCACCGGAGATCAAGGGTAATTTCAGGTCAAATTTATTTTCTATCTTTTTTGTCAATTCGACCAGAATCTCTGTATTTTCCCTGGTCGGTAAAACCCCTCCATAACAGCCGACATTGGTTCCCAGACCCTTGAAAACAATTCCGGGGAGATCGATAATCTCTGCAGTAAAATCGAGCAGATCTTCAGGCAGCACACCCTCTCTTAAATCACCAACATCAACCATCAAGATAATCCCCATCTTCTTCCTGTTCTTGTGGGCTTCCCGGGAAAGAGCCTTGATCGTCACCAGTTCACTCACCAGACAGATATCAACATATTTGACAACCCGCTCGATGTCACTTAACTGCGGCAGCCGTAATAAAACCATCTCTTCATTGAAACCTTCCTGCCTGAATTTAATAATATTTCTAAGACGTGAATCACCGATACTTCTGATACCACCCTGGACAAAAGCCCGGGCTACTCTAACATCCCCGGCAGCCCCCTTGACAACCCCTGTTAATTTTATTCCGCGTTTATTACACCTATCAATAAGTCTACTCGCATTTTCTTTTATATGCTCAAGATTAATATATACCGCAGGTGTTTTCATATATCATTACCCCCTGTCATTCTTCTATTGATTTTTATTCTTACTGGAAAACTCCTTCTAATTCATAATTCTACTAAAATCAGCTTTTTCCTTCTCTGGACTCATGGCATAATTAATGCATATTTATTAGTTAGATTCTACCATATCCAAACAGATATGGTTCTGATTCGAAAATTTATAACAGATTTAAGGAGGATCATTACTATGCGTAACTTTAAAGATATTGAGCTCTGGCAGGATGTGACAGAAGAGGAATGGATGGACTGGAAATGGCAGGTCAAAAACCGGATTACCACTGTCGAACAACTGGGAAAGGTTATTAATATTTCCGATAAGGAAGCAGAAGAAATCAAAAAATCCCTCGGTAAATTAAGGATGGCAATTACTCCTTATTATGCTTCCCTGATGGATCCCGATGACCCTTCCTGCCCCATCCGTCAGCAGGCAGTACCTACATCCAGGGAATTAAATCTGGGCAAGGCTGACATTAAAGACCCTCTGCATGAAGAGATAGATTCCCCCGTCCCCGGACTAACTCACCGCTATCCAGACCGGGTATTACTACTGGTAACAGACCAGTGTTCCATGTACTGCCGGCACTGTACAAGAAGAAGATTTGCCGGCTGTACAGACCAGGCATTACCCATGGAACAGATCAACAGAGCAATCGATTATATTGAAAAGAACAAATTGGTTAGAGATGTATTATTATCCGGTGGAGATGCTTTTTTAATCTCTGATAGTAAAATCGAAGAAATTATCAAGCGCCTCTATGAAATCCCCCATGTAGAAATTATTAGATTTGGTTCCAGAACACCCTGTGTTCTACCTCAAAGAATCACACCAGAGCTGGTGTATATGCTGAAAAAATACCATCCTATATATGTCAATACTCATTTTAACCATCCCCTGGAAATAAATGAAATAACAGCTGCTGCCAGTGCCCGATTAAATGATGCCGGTATCCCGGTTGGAAACCAATCTGTACTTCTTCGCGGGATAAATGACCAGGCGGCTATCATCAAAAAACTATTTCACGAACTATTAAAGATCAGGATTAAACCCTACTACCTTTATCAGTGTGACCTCTCACAGGGAATCGAGCATTTCCGGACTCCGGTCAACAGGGGAATAGAAATCCTGGAATCTTTAAGAGGACATACAACCGGTATGGCTGTACCTTCTTTCATTATTGACGCCCCGGGGGGAGGCGGAAAAATTCCGGTCAGTCCCCAGTATTTAATCTCTCGTTCTGACGGTAAAGTTATTCTCCGCAACTATGAAGGTAAGGTTTTTTCCTATTCTGAGCCGGGCTATAACCCGGATGACCACAAAAGTCCGGAGAATCTAAGCGGTGTAGCCAGTCTGGCCCAGAATGATAAATACTACCTGGAAGACGATTGACATCCTCTTCGCTAATTCACCAGGCTTATAATTCAAGAGCGAGATTTTCCTGGCTACAACTCAGAAAAACATGTAACAATGATAAATCCCCATATAAAGGAAAAAGGTGGCTTCCCTCAACGGTCGGCCACCTCTTTTTTATCTATTAAATATTTAACACCTGATCTCAGGCCCGACAACCAGCTATAGAAAAAATTTCCCTACTTATTATATTTATCCTGTAGATATTTCAGGCTCTCTTCTATAGCATTTAAAGAATACTCAAGATCTTCCTCAGTATGACGGTAACAAATATACCAGTGGTGGTAAGGCTGCATAAATACCTTCTGCCTGATCAGCTGAGTATAGAAATCATCGCGTTTGGACTTATATAATTTCTCTGCATCCCTTTTAAAGGTTATATAGGGCATGGGCGGTATCCCTGAAACCTCGGCCCCGACATCATATTTATCTACCAGTTCATGCAGCCTGTTCAGGAATTTTTCACCTTTTGCCCAGATGTCTTTCAGAACCTTTTTTTCTTCAATAATATCTATGGTCTTCATAGCTGCCACAAATGAAAGGCTGTTAGGAAAGAATGTAGAAGAAACAAAGACATGACTTTCTGCCTCTTTCATGATTTCCTCTTTACCGGTTACAGCACCTATAGCATAACCATTGGCCATGGCTTTACCAAACAGGGATAAATCGGGCTCTACCCCATAATACTCCTGGGCTCCACCCAGGGCTACTCTGAACCCGGTCCTGATTTCGTCAAAGGTCAAAACAGCTCCATATTTACGGGCCAGTTCCTTGACTCCTTCCAGAAAACCCGGTTCTGGGGTCTGAATCTTATCGGCTGTAGGATGGCCGACCGGTGTTATAATAATGGCTGCTGTATCATCTCCATGTTCCTCTAACAATTTCTCCAGACTCTCCAGGTTATTATATTCAAATTCAAAGACATCTTCCTGTAGTTTTTCTGGTATACCACCCTTTACTTCTGAACACCAGTAATGCCAGCCGTGATAACCACAGCGCATTACCTTTTTTTTGCCTGTATAACTCCGGGAAATCCTTACAGCAAGGGTTGCTGCAGCCGAACCTGTCTTTAAAAAGACAACCATCTCAGCAGAGGGTATAATATCAATCAACCTTTCGGCCAGCCTGTTCTGTACTGACTGGGTCAGAGAAAAACAGAATCCTTTATCCCTGATCTGCCTGACTACAGCTTCGTCAACCTCTTCTTCCCTGTAACCCAGTAGAATGGGCCCATAGGCACAGAGAAAGTCAATATATTCATTCCCATCTAAATCAGTTATCCTGCAGCCCTTACCCTCCTCAAAATAAACAGGGTATTCACCTTCCACGAAGTTATAGGGCCTTCTGATACCCAGAACAGCTCCCGGGGTTAATTTCCTGCCCTTCTCCAGTTCTTCTAAACTCTTTGAAATATTTAATTTAGGCTTTTCTTCCACACTCTTCAGCCCCTTTCCTGATATAATTATAACATTTTAATGATTTATATTAAAGAAAATGCTAAAAT
>JADQBU010000331.1 GCA_016278435.1 Halanaerobiales bacterium | reverse complement strand
CTGGCCGCAGCTTGTCAATGATTTTAATAATAGATTTTCTTTTGTCAGAGAATGGCTTAAAAATGCTAATATAGCAATCAATGATAACTGTCTAATGATTGAAGTTGAAAGCAATCTGGCTTTTAAAAAAATCAAGAATGATAGGATATTATCCTTTATGGAAAACAGGTTAGCTTATTATCTTGAGAAACGGATTGAAATTGAGGTAGCCAATGGTGATTTTCTGGCTGATATCGAACCTGAAGAAGATCCTCTTCTAAAAAAATCGGTAGAAATCAAGAGGACAAAAATTGTATATGGAAATAATATTTTAACAGCAACGACTCACTCTATTAAAGAAGTTCAATCAGAAGAAAAACAGGTGATTACCTGTGGTCAAATATTTGATATTCGCCAACATCAGACCCGAAATGGAAAGTTACTTTATATTATTTCTATTACTGACAAAAGTGATTCAGTAACAGTTAAGTTCTTTCTTGATAAGAATCGGGATTTAAAAACGGGTCTTAAGAAAGGCGACTGGATCAAGGTCAAGGGCCAGGCTATGTATGACCGCTATAGCAGTGAAGTTATAATAATGGCCAGTGATGTTGTTAAAACAGAAGTCAAGCAGAGAAAAGATAAAGCTGTTGAAAAGAGAGTAGAACTCCACCTTCATACCCAGATGAGTGCTATGGATTCAGTTGTTGAGGTCGACCAGGTTATAAAAAAAGCTGCTGAATGGGGCCAACCGGGGATTGCAATAACTGATCATGGTGTAGTTCAGGCTTTTCCTGATGCAGCCCGGGCCGGTGAGGAATATGGAATTAAGATTATTTATGGAGTTGAGGCTTATCTGGTAGATGATGGTGAACCAATAATCTTTAATGAAATTGAACAGAGTATAGCTGAATCAACATTTGTTGTCTTTGACCTGGAGACAACCGGGTTAAATCCGTCCAGTAATGAGATTATTGAGATTGGGGCTGTTAAGTTAAAAGATGGTAAGGTCATCTCCGAATTTTCGACACTTGTAAAACCGGAAAATGAAATTCCCAACAAGATTATTCAGATTACAGGGATTGATAATGAAATGGTTAAGGACGCCCCTTCAATAAATGAAATAATATCAGATTTTAAAGAATTTATAGAAGGAGCTGTACTGGTTGCTCATAATGCCGGATTTGATTACGGTTTTATTCGACCATATCTGGAAACTGAAGACTATCCTGTTCTGGATACCCTGGCCTTAAGTAGAGCAGTCCTGCCTGATGAAAAAAATCATAAATTAGATACTCTGACCGAAAGCCTGGGAATTAAACTGGACAGACATCACCGTGCTATAGATGATGCCCGGGCTACAGCAGAATTATTTATAAAATTAATTAAAGATGTAGATAATCTTGACCAGATTAATGAATTGAAAAAAGATGCTGACTGGCGGAATTTATATCCTTACCATGTAGTTATACTGGCCCGAAACCAGGAAGGGTTAATATCATTATATAAGCTAGTTTCCAGCTCACATCTGGATTATTTTTACAGACGTCCACGGATATTGAAAAGTAAGTTAATGGCCTGTAGAGAAAATCTGTTGATCGGATCGGCCTGTGAAGCAGGTCAATTATTCAGAAGTATAATACAAAATAAAAGTCAGCGTGAAATAGAAGAAACTGCAAAATTTTATGATTTTATTGAACTAATGCCACTAGGAAATAATCAATTTTTAATTCCAGAAAAAGTTCAATCTAAAGAAAAACTGCAGGATATTAATCTTAAGTTATATAAACTGGGGAAAAAGTTTAATAAACGGGTTGTGGCTACAGGTGATGTGCATTTTATCGAACCAGAAGATAAGATATACCGGGAGATACTGCAGGCCGGTCAGGGTTATGATGATTATTCAAACCAGGCTCCACTGTATTTTAGAACGACCGGAGAGATGTTGTCTGAATTTGATTACCTGGGTGAGGAGATTGCCCGGGAGATTGTAATTGAAAATCCAGTCAATATTCTGGAAGAAATTGAGGAGATTAAACCCATTCCCGATGGTCTTTTTACACCTAAAATTGACGGTGCTGATGAGCAGATCAGAGAGATGAGTTATGAGAATGCACAGAAAATGTACGGTAATCCCCTGCCTGATTTTATTGAAAGCAGGCTGGAAAAAGAGCTTAATGCTATTATAAGTAATGGATATGCAGTAATCTACCTTATTGCTCATAAACTCGTCAAAAAGTCGATAGAAGATGGTTATCTTGTTGGGTCCCGGGGGTCAGTTGGTTCTTCTCTGGTAGCTACAATGTGTGGAATAACCGAAGTTAATCCCCTTTCTCCACATTATAGATGTCCTGATTGCTTACAGGTTGAATTCATTGATGATAGTAAATATTCAATTGGTATAGATTTACCTGATAAAGAATGCCCTGAATGTGGCCATAAATATATTAAAGATGGTTTTGATATTCCTTTTGAAGTCTTTATGGGGTTCATGGGAGATAAGGTGCCAGATATAGACCTTAACTTTTCCGGTGAATATCAGAATAATATACATCAGGAAACTGAGGAGTTATTTGGTAGAGATTTTGTTTTCAGGGCCGGTACCATTTCAACCATTGCCGGTAGAACTGCTTTTGGTTTTGTAAAAGGTTATATGGAAGATAATGGTCTGGTATTAAGACAGGCCGAAATTAAGAGGCTGGTTGACGGCTGTTCAGGTACCCGGCGGACGACCGGACAGCATCCCGGGGGATTAATGGTAGTACCTCGCAATCTGGATATCCATGATTTCAGTCCTATCCAGTACCCGGCAAATGACCAGGAAAGTGAAGTCAGAACTACTCATTTTGATTATCATTCGATAAGTGGGAGGATTCTTAAACTGGACCTCCTCGGACATGATGATCCTACTTCTTTGAGAATGCTGGAGGACTTGACGGGTATTAATCCGGACGATATCCCTCTGGATGATCCGGCTACTATGAGTATATTTTCCAGTACAGATGCTCTTAATGTTTCTCCGGAAGAAATTGGTGCAGAAGTTGGTACTCTGGGAATACCTGAATTTGGTACCAGCTTTGTAAGACAGATGCTGGAGGAAACAAAGCCGACAACATTTGCCGAATTGGTACGGATAAGTGGCTTATCTCATGGCACAGATGTCTGGTTGAATAATGCCCGGGATCTAATTAAAGATGGTAAAGCTGTACTCTCGGAAGTTATTTCTGTTCGAGATGATATAATGAATTATTTGATTCAAAAAGGTTTAGAACCACAGACAGCCTTCTGGATCATGGAACATGTTAGAAAAGGGAAGGGTTTAACTAAAGAAGAGGAAAAATATATGCAAGAATCAGGTGTACCCCTCTGGTACATAGAATCCTGTAAGAAGATAAAATATATGTTCCCCAAGGCCCATGCTGCTGCGTATGTGATGATGGCCTTCAGAATAGCTTTTTTTAAAGTCCATTATCCCCGGGAATTTTATGTCACCTATTTTAGCAACAATGCTGCTAATTTTGATGCTCTTTTAATCGGCAGAGGATTTGAGTATATTCAGCAGGTAAAGCAGGAGCTTGAAAAGAAAGGAAATAATGCAACAGCCAAGGAAAAAGGGACCCTGACTGTACTGGAGATTGCAATTGAAGCAATTCTCAGGGGTGTTAAATTTGCCGAAGTTGATCTTTATAAATCGGATGCTCATAACTTCACACCTGATGATAAGGGATTAGTCCCACCCTTTATTAGTCTACAGGGTTTAGGTGACAGTGCTGCCAGAAAAATAGCTGTAACCAGAAAAGAGAGAGCATATACATCTATTGAAGACTTTGTCAACAGAACCGGTATATCAAAGAACGTAATAGAGGTTATGAAGGAGCATGGTTCACTTGATAATCTGCCTGAACGTGACCAACTTTCCCTATTTTAACTTGCAACTGGATTGATACTATGGTAAAATTAATATGTTCGTAGTCTACTATATCTTCTTAAAAGGAGTGGGGTTCTTCCCACTCCTTAATTATAGAAAAGGGGATTTTATATGAGTGATAAACTGGAAATAATAAATAATATTGCAGAACCGATAGCTGCATCCCTGGGACTGGAATTGGTAGATATCGAGTATCTTAAAGAAGGTAATAATATGGTTTTAAGGGTTTTTATTGATAATAATGGTAGTGATGGATTAAAAATAGAACACTGTGAAGAGGTAAGTAAACTGTTAAGCAAGGAATTGGACAGAGAGAACATAATCAAAGAAAGTTATATACTTGAAGTATCTTCACCGGGTCTGGAACGACCACTGAAAAAGCCGGAAGATTATAAAAAATTCAAAGGAAAACTGGTGAACATAAAAACATTTGCCCCGGTTAATGGGAGCAAGGAATTTTTAGGTAAGCTTATTGGTCTTGAAGATGGTGTTGTAAAAATTGATAATGATAAAGGAGTGATTGAAATTCCTTTTTCACAGATTGCAAAAACCAATCTGGCAATTGATTTTTAAGGAGGAAAAAAGGCATGAATATTGAGTTTTTGCAGGCTCTTGATGATATTGAAAAAGAAAAAGAGATTCCCAAAGAGATATTAATAGATGCTATAGAAACAGCTTTACTTTCAGCGTATAAAAAAGACTTTGGGTCCAAGGATAATGTTAGTGTTGAAATTCTGGAAAAGACAGGGGAAGTTAAGGTATACACTAAACGCGAGGTTAAAGAAGAAGTTGAGAACGATAGCCTGGAGATTTCCCTGACTGAGGCAAAACAGATAAATCCTGACTTTGAAATTGGTGATATAGTGGAGCTGGAAGTTACACCTGCCAATTTTGGCCGGATAGCAGCCCAAACTGCAAAACAGGTAGTTATGCAGAGAATTAGAGAAGCTGAAAGAGATGTGATTTATGAACATTATAAGCAAAAGGAAGGTGAAGTAATAACCGGAACAATTCAACGTTTTTCCAATGATAATGTACTGATAGATATGGGAAGAACCGAAGCCTTACTCCCTGTTTCTGAACAGATACCGGGAGAAAGATATGAAATGGGTAAAAGAATCAAACTATACATTGTTGAAGTTAGTTCAACAACCAAGGGACCACGGATACTTGTATCCAGGACCCATCCTAATTTATTGAAGAGATTATTTGAAATTGAGGTTCCTGAGATATTTGATGGTATAGTTGAAATTCGCGCTATAGCCCGTGAGGCTGGTAATAGGTCAAAAGTAGCAGTTTCATCCCGAAATGATAATGTAGATCCGGTTGGGGCCTGTGTTGGTCCCAAGGGCATGAGAGTTCAGGCGATAGTTGATCAGCTTAATGGAGAAAAGATTGATATTATTAAGTGGAGTGATGGCCCTGCAGAACTGGTAGCCAATGCTCTTAATCCAGCTGAGGTTATCGGGGTTGAGGTTAATGAACAATTGAAGGAAGCAAGGGTTACAGTCCCTGATTTTCAGCTTTCTCTTGCTATTGGCAAGGAAGGTCAAAATGCAAGATTGGCTGCGAAATTAACCGGCTGGAAGGT
>JADQBU010000054.1 GCA_016278435.1 Halanaerobiales bacterium | reverse complement strand
GAGATTGCTGAAGGTTTGGAAGTAGAAGAGGTAATTGAAAAAACAGAGGCAGAATTACAGGTTAGTGATAAATTAAAGAGATTCAGTTAAAGGTTCTATAAAGAAATAGATTTATCAGGTCTGTCCGGGTAGGGTGAACTTTCACGGACAGACCTTTTTTTAATGCAGGATTCTTCATATTTATATTGAATTATAATAAATATAATTAAGAAAATTTAAAAAAATCATACTTACCTGATATTTTACTTTTGAGGAGGTGCTTATCTTGTATCTGGAGGGATATATTATCGATGATGATATAATTGCAGAGAGCCAGGGAATTAAAGAAATTATGAATTTGGCCGTTCGTCTGGGAAGATTTAACTCCACTGTATTGATAACTGGTGAATCAGGGGTTGGTAAGGAAATAGTAGTCAGGGTTATTCATAATGCTTCGGCCCGGGCTGGGTCTCTAATCAAGGTTAACTGTGGAGCCATTCCTGAAAACCTGTTGGAATCAGAGTTGTTTGGTTATGAACAGGGGGCTTTCACAGGGGCAGACCGGGGTGGTAAACCAGGTTTGTTTGAGCTGGCTGAAAATGGAACAATTTTTCTGGATGAAATCGGTGAACTACCTTTATGTCTTCAGGTTAAATTATTGAGGGTCCTCCAGGAGGGCGAAATTATCAGACTCGGCGGTAAGCAGCAGATAAAGATCAATACCCGGGTAGTTGCAGCGTCGAACAGGAATCTGGAAGCTATGATATCCAGGGGAGAATTCAGAGAAGATCTGTATTATAGATTGAATGTTGTTCCAATATATGTACCTCCACTCAGAGAACGTAAAAGAGATATTATTCCCCTCTTAAAGCATTATTTGGAAGCTTTTAATGAAAAATATAAGACACAGAAAATAATCTCAACTGAATTATTAAATTATCTGAAAGATTATGAATGGCCCGGCAATATACGTCAATTAAAAAATATTATTGAACGTCTGGTTGTAACAGTACCTGAACGAATATTGATGACCGGCCACTTACCGGTACATTTTAAGCGAGATTTTTCTTCTATCAAACCTGGTCTGGATTTGAACAGGGAGGTTGAGAGGCTGGAGAAGAATATTCTGGAGAGAGCACTTACTATTGCCAGTACAACCAGGGAAATAGCAGAAATCATTGGTGTTAGTCAGCCGACAGTGGTCAGAAAAATGAAAAAGTATAATATAAGCACCGGGAAGCATTAATATATTATTCCCAACATTTTATTAACACTTTTCCTGTTTATGAATAAAATATGTTAGCTGCAATTTAGGAGGGATTTGTATCAGGGAAAAAATAAATGAGAATATTCCATTACTTGGACTTCTCAGTTCACTGGCGGCCTGTTTACAGATTTCAGCCGGGATTATACCTGGAGTTGGATATGTTCTCAGTCTATTTGCAACCCTGCCGGTCTTACTGGCTGGTAATATAGGGATAGAATCAGGTCTGGCCACATATATAACTGCAGCTTTGGTAATTCTGGTAGTTCAACCATTTGAATTGCCCATTTTTATGTTAACCACCGGTTTACTGGGGTTAATTCTGGGGTGTGTGACTGGCAGAAAATTGAACTGGATAAATTTAATAATATATCCAGCACTGGGTCTGGGTACAGGTATGATACTGGTTTACAGTTTATTCAAAATACCTTTATTTGGCGGAATGGCTGTAAACTTAAATATATTTACCAGATATATATTTTTTTATGTTTTTTCTATAGTATACTCACTACTATGGATAAAGTTTTATCAGGTTTTCAAAAAATATATTTACAATATTAAAGATTTATCATGAAATGAAAGGAACTGCTAAAACCCTACATTTTAGAGTGTGGGGTTTTATTTTTAAAAAGTTATAAAGAAGGAACCACAAAAGAGGATAATTATTTTTTATCTAGAATTAAAAATAATAAGTCAAAATTAAGAGGTGCAAAATATGTTAGAGGCTTTCAAGAATAGCTGGTTTTTCTTCATTATATTATTTTCCCTGATTATAATAACAATGTTTTTCCCGCTGAAAGATTCAATTTATTTCCGCGATTTTTTACTTAACTGTGTTTATCTGACCGGTGCTCTGATCGGCTACAGCTATATTCAGAGGTTGAAAATAAGAAGCCTTTGCCTGGGTGCCGGACTTATTATCTTTGGAATAATTATTGATATTATTTTTAATATTACCAGTATAGATAATCTGTTTTATTTATTTAAACTTGCCTATAATCTTTTTCTTTCCTTTGGAGTTTTTATTCTATGTTTCAGTATGTATAAAATTATTAGAGAGTATGAGGAAAAAGAGAGACAGATACGGTATTTAAGTTTTCATGATCCCCTTACCGGGGTATATAACAGGAGATACTTTGAAAATGAAATTGAAAGATTAAATAATTCCCGAAAACTGCCGGTCAGTATTATCATGGCTGATGTTGATGACCTGAAAAAGATAAATGATACTTACGGTCATAAAATTGGAGATGAACATTTAGTAGAGGCGGCTGAGATAATTAATAATATAATAAGAAATGAGGATATAGTAGCCCGCATCGGCGGTGATGAGTTTGCCATTATTTTGCCGGAAACAGACGAGAAGACTGCTGCCAAGGTGTGTGAAAGGATTTCCGAAGAGTGCAAGAAATATAAAAGCAACCTGGATATTTCCCTGGGCTTTGCCACTAAAACTAAAAAAGAAAAAGACCTGGAACACACTCTGACCCAGGCTGATAAACATATGTATTCTGCTAAAAAACAAAAATAAAAATGGCTGCGGGACCAGGGCTCGAACCTGGACTATATGATCCAGAATCACACGTGCTTCCATTACACTATCCCGCAGTGCATAAAATATAATACCATATAAAATTAAAGACGTCAAGGAAAATTTTTTACCTTTTTTATCCAGGAACTGTAAATTGCATATTTCTGTTCCTGAAATTCATTCCGGAAAGGATTATTTGATAATTATGATAATACTGAAAAAATTAGTCATCCTGATAATGATAATTATTCTAATAGTACCCGGAATACCGGTTAAAGCGGCTGAGGGAGACCAGACTCTGACTATAGCCTTTGTTCCCAAATCCCTGGACAATCCCATCTTTCTGGATACTTTTGAAGCAGCGCGGAGAAAAGCAGCAGAGTTGGGAGTTAAACTGGAATGGGTAGCTCCCTTTTTTACAGATACAGAATCACAGGTCAGAGTTATTAACAATTTGATTAAAAGAGAGGTCGATGGCATTATTATCAGTGTTAATGGTTCTGATTCCTTAAAAAAGGTTATCGATAAAGCGGTTGATTCCGGTATTCCTGTTGCTACATTTGATTCGGACTCGCCGGCAAGTAAGAGATTGTTTTATATTGGAACTGATAATTACCAGGCCGGGGTTGCGGTCGGTCAGGCCCTGAGAAACCTGCTTGATGGGAAAAAAGGTGATAAAAAGGCATATAAAACAATGATTTTAAGTGGAGATAGAGGAGCATTAAATTTAAATAAGAGAATTATCGGTTTTAAGCATGCTTTACATGGTAACTACCTGCTTGATATTGAGATCCTCTACTGTGAAGATAATATACAGCTGGCTATAGAGCTGGTGGAGGAATACTTAAGGGATCATCCTGATCTTGATATTATCTTTTTCACAGGTGGCTGGCCTTTTTACACTCCAGCAGATGCCATGCCCAATTTTCAGGAATGGTCTAAAAGGGGTGGTATAGCAGTTGGTATAGATATATTTTATTCTGCTTTACTACTACAGGAACAGGGGATGATTAATTATCTGGTGGGCCAGAACTTTAAAGAAATGGGTGAAAAAAGTCTGGATTATCTTGTTCAATATATACGTGAGGGAACTCTTCCCCCGGTTTTGATAAATACAGGTTTAACTTATGCCGATAAAACTAATATTGACCGCTTACTTGATATTTATAAACCCTGGGAAGTAAGATGAGATACAGGAGGGAGTAAATGTTTATGGAAATATTAAAAAAATTACAGATCAATACAATCAGGACAAAGTTGATTTTTGCCTTTTTGCTGGTTGGACTCCTTCCCTTTATAATCTTTGCTTTATTTTCTTATAATACCTATACCGGGGCTCTGTACAAGAAAATTACCGGCTATTCCCGGGAAGTTGTAGTCAGAATGCAGAGGCAGCTTGATAATTATCTTATAGATATTTCTTCTCTACTGGAGGTAAAGGATGATTATTATATAAGTCAGAGTATAAAATTGATCCAGGCCAATGATTATTACGGGAGCAGAAAATATATTTTCCGTTTATGGGAGAAGTTCAATGATTTGCACCGTTTGAAACAGGCATTGAAAGAGTTTTCCTTGACCTTTCAGGATGGAAAGCGATTGAGTAATTATGGTTTATACTATCTGGATGGTACCAATCTTGCGTATTTTCTGGATACCATGGAGAATAAAAGTGGTAACCTGGTTATTACCACCCCTCATCCTAACTTATATAATGAAGAAGTTTTATCTGTAGCCAGAGTACTCAATTATGAGGACCTGGATAGAAGGGTAATGATCAGTGCTGCTGTAGATTTAAAGATACTTGAGGACATAACCAATGTTAAACTGGAACAGGGTGGTTATGTCTTCATCATAGATAAAAATGGGAACATAGTATATCATCCAGAGAGTGATAAAATTGGCCAACCCAGTGAACTTTTCACAGCTGAACTGCGGCAGGGCAAGGAAGGTAATTTGCAGCAGGATAACCTCATTCTCACTTATGCCACTTCAAAGGTAACAGGCTGGAAGATAGTGAGTGTAGCCAATGCCGGCCAGGTTACCAGTGAGCTGGGTCAGTTAAAGAAAATTACTTTTATTATTATTGCAACTATTTTTATCTCTATTATCCTGTTAATTATTTATTTATCTGCTTTTTTAACCAGACCGATCCGGGAACTTGAGTCATTGACCAAGATAGCGGTTAATAATGATTTGAATGTAAAAATTGAACCGCGTGGAAATGATGAAATTGCTGATTTAAGCCGCAGCTTCAATAAGATGTTAAATAGAATCAGAAATCTGGTCAGAGAAAATATTGCTGAGCAGAAACAGATCCGGGAACTGGAGATGAAAAGTCTACATGACCAGATTAAACCTCACTTTATATATAATACTCTGGATCTGATCATAGGATACCTGGAAGGGAAACCTGATACAGGTAAGGCTGCTTATTTAATTGAATCTCTGGGTCGTTTTTTTCGATTGACCTTTGCCAAGGGTAAGGAGATGGTGAAGATCAGTGATGAGATTAACCATATCAGGAATTATCTTTTTATTCAGCAGCAGCGGTTCGGAGAGAAGTTTGAATACAAGATTGAGCTTGAAGATGATATCATTAATTTTGAAATCCCAAAATTGTTACTGCAGCCTCTGGTTGAAAATGCAATTTATCACGGGGTTTTGCAGGAAGAGAAAAAAGGTTTGATACTT
>JADQBU010000278.1 GCA_016278435.1 Halanaerobiales bacterium | reverse complement strand
AAAAGAGTCATAAACCCAATCTATGTTGATTTAAGTCCACCGGAAAGAGAATTATATGACCGTGTTAGTCATTATGTTAAAAATGAGTACTGGAGCTGCCGCAATAATAATAAGAGTATCCTGAACCTGTTGACATATCAACGGGAGATCTGCAGTAGTGCTTATGCTCTAC
Organism: Halanaerobiales bacterium; assembly: GCA_016278435.1. Taxonomy (GTDB): domain Bacteria; phylum Bacillota; class Halanaerobiia; order Halanaerobiales; family JADQBU01; genus JADQBU01. Next base: position 5,357 of record JADQBU010000278.1, on the reverse strand, counting down.
GGTGTACACTGGAAAAGAAAAAAGACAGGAGTCAGGATTTAGAAAAAATTCTTCAGCTAACCCAGCAGCTTACTGTCAGCAGTAAATTAAAGGAAGTTATTAATATACTGGACCAGGTAGAAGGCCAGGTTATTATTTTTACCGAATACCGGGCAACCCAGAAATATATAGCTTATTTCCTGGAGAATGCTGGTTATAGTACTATACTTTTCAATGGTGGTTTGAGTTCAAATGGCAAAGAATGGATTAAAAAAATATTCCAGAATAAGAAAGATATTTTGATCAGTACAGAGGCCGGAAGCCAGGGTTTAAACTTACAATTCTGCAATATTATAATAAATTATGACTTACCCTGGAATCCCATGAAGATTGAACAGAGAATAGGTAGGGTCCACCGTTTAGGTCAAAGCCAGGATGTTTATATATATAATCTGGCCACCAGAAATACGGTAGAAGAAAAGATATTAAATATTCTTTTTAGAAAGATAAATCTCTTTAAACAGGTAATAGGTGATATGAAGAATGTACTAATAGATTTTGAAAAGGGTAAATCAATTCAGAGCAATATAATAAAAATTGTTGGAGAAGCTGAAGATGATAATGAGTTAGAAGAAAAATTCAATAAACTTGTTGAAGAGGAACTTATAGTCGACTAATTATAAGTTTGATGTGTCATTAAATCAAGGCACATCAAACTTTTATTATTATGGAAAAATAGAGGAAAATTTAAAAAAATCTATAAATAATATATAATAGAAGTGGAAAGATAGTTAAAGGGGGATTAGAATATGCAAGTTGCTGGCATATGTATGGGGGCATCGAATATTTCGATCGTTAAGTTAGACCAACAGGATAAGTTTAAATATGATGTTTATTCCCGATCACATGAAGGAGATGTTAAACGGATACTAGAAAATTTGATAGAGAAATACAACTTAAATATAAATACAAAATTAGCTGTAACCGGGAGAAAATTTAAATCCCTGGTAAATTTACCGACAATATCGGAGCCGGAAGCAACTGAGACCGCCTATAATCATATAAAGAAGAAGTACGGTAAAGTTGATGCCATCGTCAGTGCAGGTGGTGAGACATTTATGGTCTATAAACTTGATGATGAAGGGCGAATTAACAATGTCTACACTGGAAATAAATGTGCATCAGGAACAGGTGAATTTTTCTTCCAACAGATCGATAGAATGGGGCTTGGTCTTAAACAAGCAGCTGATATTGCCAGTGAGGAAAATCCTTACCGGGTTTCAGGCCGCTGTTCGGTCTTCTGTAAAAGTGACTGTACACATGCTCTGAACAAGGGTGAAGATAAAGGGAGAATAGTAGCCGGTCTCTGTGAAATGATGGTCAATAAAATTATGGAATTACTGACCAAATCGGAAGCAGATAAAATAATGCTGGTAGGTGGTACAAGCAATAACAGGATAATGGTTAATTATTTAAAAAATAGACTTTCCCGGGTCATTGTTCCCGATGAAGCCTGTTATTTTGAAGCACTGGGAACTGCCCTCTGGGGTATAAAAGAGGGAAAAAATATTGATATTGATAGTCTTTTCTATGCAGAGAAGAGTTCTTTTGATTTTTTACCTGCTTTAAATGAATACAGGGATCAAGTAAAATTTCATTCCCTGGAAAAGGATAGAGCAGTTAAGGGAGATAGATGTTTACTGGGACTTGATGTTGGTTCCACTACAACCAAAGCTGTAATTATAAGGGAAAAAGATAGTTCCCTGCTGGCTTCAGTCTACCTCCGAACCGAGGGGGATCCAGTAGGTGCATCCCGGAAATGTTACCGAAATCTGCTTGCTCAACTGGAAGGTACGGAGATAAAAATAATTGGCCTGGGTGTAACAGGCTCCGGCAGACAGATTGCAGGATTCCATGCTCTGACAGATTCCGTAATTAATGAGATAATTGCTCATGCCACTGGAGCAGTTTATTTCGACCCTGAGGTTGATACGATATTTGAGATAGGTGGTCAGGATGCTAAATATACATATATTGTTAACAAGGTGCCGACGGATTATGCGATGAATGAAGCCTGTTCAGCCGGAACCGGCTCTTTTCTTGAGGAATCGGCCAAGGAATCACTTAATATAAAAATGGAGGATATTGCAGAAATTGCCCTTCAGGGTAATAATCCTCCCAATTTTAGCGACCAGTGTGCGGCTTTTATCAGCAGTGATATCAAAAATGCTATTCAGGAAGGAATCGGGATTAATGAAATCTGTGCCGGACTGGTTTACTCTATCTGTATGAATTATTCCAACCGGGTCAAGGGTAACAGGGAAGTCGGTGAAAAAGTTTTTATGCAGGGCGGAGTCTGTTATAACCGGGCAGTTCCGGTGGCGATGGCTGCCCTCACCGGTAAGGAAATTATTGTACCTCCTGAACCTGGTTTAATGGGTGCTTTCGGTGTTGCTCTCGTGGTTAAAGAGCACCTGGAACTGGGACTTGTTGAGGAAAATATTTTTGATTTAAAAGAACTCGCCAGTAGAGAAGTTAAATATTTAAAACCTTTTACCTGTGCCGGGGGTAAGGAAAAATGTGACCGCAAGTGTAAAATAAATGTACTGGAGATTGCTGGAGATAAGTATCCCTTTGGGGGAATCTGTAACCGTTATTATAATACAAATAAAAATATAGAATATGATATAAAAGAACTTGATCTGGTAAGAAGTCGGGAGAAACTCATTTTTGATGATTTTTTTGGGAAAGTTGATAAAAAAGTAAAACCAAAGGGAAAAGTTGGTATAAACCGGTCACTTACAGTAAATACTTTTTTACCGCTTTTTTCTAATTTCTTTTCTGAACTTGGATATGAGGTTATATTACCTGACAGAGTGAGAGAAGAGGGAATTCAGAAACAATCCGCTGCTTTCTGTTATCCAGTTGAAGTCAGTCATGGTTATATAGCTGACTTACTGGAGCAAGAACTTGATTATATATTTTTACCACATATTAAGGGAATATATATTGAAAATGGAGCTGAAAACAGTGTGCTCTGTCCCCTGGCCCAGGGTGAGCCATATTATCTAAAGGCAGTCTGGCCGCAGTTGAGGCCGGAGTGGATAATATCACCTGTTCTCGATTTTAGAAAAGGTTACGGAATACAGAAAGATACATTTCTTGAAATCGGGCAAGAGCTTGGTTGTACAGCCAGGGAAGCCAGTACTGCTTATAAAAAGGCAGTCGAAAAACAGGAACAATTTGCTAAAAAACTCCGTAACCTGGGTCAAAAAGCATTAACTGAACTGGAAAAAAAACCAGAAGAAAGGGCAGTTGTTATATTTGGAAGACCCTATAATGCCCTGGCTTCAGTTGCCAATATGGGTATTCCCCACAAGTTTGCCTCCCGGGGTGAAAAGGTTATCCCCTATGATATGCTACCCCTGGATAAAATTGATGCTCCTGAGAAGATGTACTGGTCTATGGGTCAGCTTATCATGAAAGGGGCCGGATTTGTCAGTAAACACCCCCAGCTTTTTGGTGCCTATATCACAAATTTCAGCTGTGGTCCTGATTCATTTCTGGTAAACTACTTCCGGCGGGAAAGTGGCCGCAAACCATCCCTGACCCTGGAACTTGACAGCCATACAGCCGATGCCGGACTTGACACCAGGATTGAAGCCTTTCTGGATGTTGTAGATAGTTACCTGGAACTACAGAAAAAAGGATACAGTTATCAGCAAGAAGAAAACTTCACACCGGCCAGAATTATCGGTGAAGATGAAAACCTCCAGGTATTATCTTCTGCCGGGAAGAAATATTCCCTTACTGATGATAATATTAAGTTATTGATTCCTTCAATGGGAGGGTTAATTACAAGTGCTTTTGTAGCTGCTCTTAACTACAGTGGTGTAAAAGCAGTTGCCTGTGAACCACCAGGTGAAAATGAACTAAAAACCGGTCGTAAATATGCTTCAGGTAAGGAATGTTTACCTTTACAGTTAACACTGGGAACACTCCTTAATTATCTTGAAAGAAGAGAAGATAATGAAGAATTACTTGTTTATTTTATGCCTGAAGCCTCAGGTCCCTGCCGATTTGGTCAGTATAATGTCTTCATGAAAAAAATAATTGAGGAAAATAAATTTACCGATATAGCTGTTTTATCACTTACTGCTTCCAATAGTTATGCCGGACTTGGTCGAAACTTTACAATCAGGGCCTGGCAGTCGGTTATAATTGGTGACGTATTGACACAGCTCTATAATTCCTTAATCGCTCTGGCAGTTGACCGGGAAGAAGCAGTTAAAAAATTTGAAAAGAGCCGGAAAAGGATATTTCAAGCACTGGCTTCTTCCTCCTGGCTTAAGGTGAAAAATCTACTGAGAAAAGAAGGAACTAAACTTGATAAGATACCAATTAGAGAATCCTATTCAAATGCTAAAAAGATTGCCCTGACCGGAGAGATTTATGTCCGTAATGATCAGTTTTCACGACAGTATCTTGTTGAAAAACTGGCCAGAAAAGGAATAGTCACGAAACTGGCTCCTGCCAATGAGTGGGTTTATTATACAGATTATCTGGTACAGAATAACCTATCAGTTCCTGAACCTTCATTTAAAAGAAAACTTACCAATAAAATAGAAGGTAAGATTAAAAATAAGATTGAAAAGGATGTCAAGAAAATCATGGCCCAGACCGGACTCTGTGAATATAACTTGACAGATGTTGGGGCAATAATCGATAGTACAAAGAATGTACTTAACCGGGAATTAACCGGAGAAGCAATCCTGACCATCGGGGGGGCGATAACAGAAATCATTAATGAAGTAGATGGAATAATAGCACTGGGACCATTTGGCTGTATGCCCAACAGGATTGCTGAGTCAATACTGAGTAAAACCCTGGAAGAAGAAAAAAGTAAAATAAATAGTCAGGAAAATAATACTCAGGTTAAAGCTGTATTAGGGGAATTTTCCTCCCTACCCTTTCTGGCTATTGAAACAGATGGTAATGTATTTCCACAGGTTATTGAAGCCAGGCTGGAGGCATTCTGTCTTCAGGTGGAGAGAATAAATAATTATAAAAACAACTTAACTGAAAATAATTTTAGCCAGAAAACAAGTATTTAAAGGGGTCAGTTTAAAATGGAAAGATACTATCGTTATTCCAGATATCTAAAAAAGAAATATGGTGTAAAAACCTATAAATTGCCTGTAAATCTGCCTTTAACCTGTCCCAACCGGGATGGTTTTCTGGGCACCAGTGGCTGTGCTTACTGTGGAGAAGAGGGAGCAGCCTTTGTTCATGCTGAATTTCCTCTTACAATACAGGAACAGTTATTAAGTATTAAAAGCCATATTGGAAAGAGGTATGGGGCAGAAAAATTTATTGCT
>JADQBU010000195.1 GCA_016278435.1 Halanaerobiales bacterium | reverse complement strand
GGAATAAGAGTTAATCTTGATGTTGTAATGGTTCAGCGCAAGGTCCTATTAACAGAACTGGCGGATAGAGTCGGGATTACCAATGCAAATTTATCGATTCTGAAAAACAACAAGGCAAAGGCTGTGAGATTTTCTACTCTGGAGGCTATATGTCGGGAACTGGACTGTCAACCCGGTGATATTCTGGAATATGTGAAAGAGGAAGAGGGTGATTAAAATAAAGGGAGAGGAAAGAAGGGAAAAATTATTAAATAAATTACGGCAGGCTAAACAACCATTAACCGGGACCTCTCTGGCCGAGGAATTTGAGGTCAGTAGACAGGTGATTGTTCAGGATATAGCCCTGCTCAGGGCCCGGGGTGAGGAAATAATAGCTACCTCTCAGGGTTATTTGATGCCTTCTGTGACCGGAATGCAGACAATTAAAACCACAATTGCTTGTCAGCATACTGCGCAGGAGGTAAGTGATGAATTGATGACGATTGTCAATTTTGGGGCCAAGATAATTGATGTTACAGTTGAACATCCCATATATGGTGAACTGAGGGGCTTATTGATGATTCAGAACTCCAGGGATGTAGATAGATTTATGGATAAATTTAGTACCGGGAATGCAGCATTACTATCAGCCCTGACAGATGGAGTTCATTTACACACCATTGAAGCGATTAATGAGCAGGTCATCAGCAGGTTAAAAGAGGAATTAAAAAACCGTGGTTACTTACTGGAAGAAGATAATGAGTGAAGAGAAAAATTTTTATCCAGGGTGTAAAGACACTTGACATAACATGTGTAATAAAATATAATTCCAGTAAAGGGTTTTAAATAGTTTGAATTAAGAAAAATACAAGGTGGGTGGTTACTATTTCTAAGAAGAGGTTTTTATGGATTATCTGGTTGGCTGTACTGGTCTTATCTGCTTATGTTGTTCCCTTTGTATTTATCGGACATATCGGCAAGATTACTGCTTCATTTTTATACTGGACATTATTTGCTGCTGCCGCAATTGTATCCACATTTAAAATTATTGGTTACTGGAGGGATTAACTTTGCAATCAACATATGTATATCTGGCGATGATGGTTTATGTAATAGTGGGAAGCTGGGTTGCTTTACGGGCCCGGCGAGGAATGAAAAAAGGAGTACTGGAATATTTTCTAAGTGGTCGCTCTCTTGGAGGTTTTGTATCTGCTCTTTCTTATAGTGCTACTACTTACAGTGCTTTCATGATGGTGGGACTGGCTGGTTTGACCTATTCAGGTGGGGTTGGTGCCCTGGGGTTTGAACTGGTTTACTTATCTGGACTGGTTCTGGTTGCATTTTTCGGACCCCGTTTCTGGCTGGTAGGGAATAAATTTAATTATATTTCCCCGTATGAGATGTTAGGAGACCGTTATGATAATAACTGGATACCGGTGATTCTGGCTGTAACATCGATTATATTTCTCATACCCTATCTGGCTGTACAGTTAATGGGGGTAGGTTATTTAATGAACGGTCTATCTGGAGGAGCAATCCCCTTTATGACCGGGGTTATAATTGCTGCTGTACTGGCTATATCCTGGGCTTTACTGGCCGGGATGAAATCTGTGGCCTGGACAGATTCCCTGCAGTCATTAATAATGATGGTAGTAAGTGTTTTGATTCTGTTTTTCATCGTTTACAGGGAACTGGGAGGGTTTATGAATTTTTTTAATACCCTGGAAACAAATTTTTCTGAATTTCTTTCTGTTCCAGGACCCGGTTTCTTTAAATTTAAGGTTTTTCTGGGGTTGACCTTACCCTGGTTTTTCTTTTCTATATCGAATCCTCAGGTAAGTCAGCGCTTATTTGTTCCCAATTCATTAAAGGCCATGAAAACCATGATCAGGGGATTCCTGATCTTCGGTTTAATCTATACACTGGTATCTGTTCTCTGGGGTTTTAGTGCTATGATTTTGATGCCCGGTCTCAGTACGGCTGATATGGCAACACCAGCTTTACTGGGTTCGGAATACGTACCGGTAATTCTGGGTTTGATTGCTATGGTCGGTATTACTGCAGCAGCTATTTCGACTATAGATTCGATTATGTTAACTTTGTCTTCGATTGTAGTTCAGGACTTATACAAGAATGTTCAGAATGAATCAGACAAGGTAAGATTTGCCAAGTTCAGTATTCTGGGGATAGCTGTTGTTGGAATTATCTTTGCTGCCCAGCAGTTTGACCTGATTGCAACCCTTTCTGTAGCTTCATCAGTAGGTCTGCTGGTTGTTGTACCTACAATCTTCGGAGCATTTTTCTGGAGGAGATCTACTGCTACAGCTGCAATTGCCAGTATTTTAAGTGGGTCAGTAGTTGCTCTCTATCTGCAGTTCAGTGGCTGGAAACCCCTGGGTCACTTCCCCGGGGTCTGGACCTTGATTATTAGTGTTGCTGTTTTTCTGATAGTAAGTCTTTTCACAGAACCTCCTGCAGAGAAAGCAGAGGAATTTCTGGGATATCTGGATGAAGAACTGGAGAAGAATAGTATATTATAATTTATAAAATACAAATTTAACCGTTAATTAAATAAATGATATTTCAAGAGAATAAAAATTTTGCAAAAAGGTTAAAACCGGTTTATCTAGAATTAAATCTTAGAAGATAAAATTAAAAGAAACTTTTTTAATAACACAACAGGAGTTGAGATTATGATCCAGGTTTATACCGGAAATGGTAAGGGTAAAACAACAGCGGCAATTGGACTGGCAATACGGGCTGTGGGTGCAGGATTTAAGGTATTTATCGGTCAGTTTGTTAAAGGAATGGAATACAGTGAATTAAAAGCCTTAAAGGAAATACCGGGGATAGAGATAAAACAATATGGCCGGAACTGTTTTATCAAAAATGAACCGGAGGAGGCAGATATTGAGGCAGCACGGGCCGGTCTGGAAGAGATACGGGAGATATTAAAATCGGGCGAATACCGGGTTGTAATTATGGATGAAGCCAATATTGCTACTTATTATAATTTATTCTCCGAGGATGAACTACTGGATGTAATAAACAGCAGGGCAGATGATGTTGAAGTCATTGTTACCGGTAGGAAAGCAGGTAATAAGCTGCTGGAGAAAGCTGATCTGGTCACTGAGATGAGGGAGATTAAGCATTATTATAATCAGGGTGTGCAGGCCAGAGTAGGTATAGAGAAATAGTTTCTGGCCTGATTGATACTCAAAAACACAAAATGAAAACGGTTGGCACATGGAGATTATAACTAATCCATGTAACAACCGTTTATTCTATATGTGTATTGTTTTTTTAATGCTGTAATTTTTCAGAACCTCATCATAGGTCTTTCTATCCTTGAATTCTTCTTTTTTCCCCTTGTTCCATTCGGAAACAGGGGAGAGATAACCAACAACGCGGGAATATACCTCGCATTTTTGTTTTTTCGACATTATCCAACACCTCCTGTTCTGTTATTCCTGAGGAAATAATCCTGTCAGGTTTAAAGGTCATTATTTTAATTCTTTAACATTTCTTGTTTAACTTAATACCTTATATAAACTCTTTCAATTAGCTCTTCAGCAATCTTTTTATAATTCTCCAGAACTGAATCTGCACAACGGTTAAGTGATTGTAATTCTGAGTTGAAGGTATTTTCTGGTCTAAAGTTCTGTAGGTAATATAAACGGGCTCCCTTGATCAGGTTGGCTATCTCCCTGATATCTTCATCTGTATGTAAACCGGGTACTACAGTTGTCCTGAACTCATAATCAATTTCATCAGCTTTAAGCAGGAGCTTGATGCTTTCTTTGATACCCTCGATGAATTTTGCTGAGTTGCTGGGTATCAATTCCCTGTAACCTGTTACAGTATGTTTAATATCCATTGCCACATAATCCAGCAGGTTATTCTCCAGAAGATACTTTAGCTTTAAGGGGAAAGAGCCGTTAGTATCGAGTTTAACCTTAAAGCCATGAGCTTTAATCTTTTCTATAAAGCTGATTAAACCTTCCTGTAAAGCCGGTTCTCCACCGGTAATACAGATTCCGTCAAGTAGGTGTTTCCGGCTGACAAGAAATTCGATGACACTCTGGGAATCGATATATTGGCCGTTCTCATTTTCCCGGGGTAACAACTGTGGATTGTGACAGTAAGGGCATCTGAAATTACAACCCTGGGTAAAAACGGTTGTAGCTATGTTATCCGGGAAATCTATTAAACTTGTTTTCTGAATACCGCTCAATTTTATCAATTTATTTAACCTTCTTTATTTAACCTTTTTAAACTTTTTCAGTTTTATGCCGGGTATGTGCCTGGTTTAACCTTCTGCTGCACAACGGGGGCAGTAATGGTGTTCTCCGGGTATATAACCGTGGACCGGACAGATACTGAAAGTAGGTGTAATTGTAAAGTAAGGTAGAGCATAGTTTTCAGCTATTCTCTTGACCAGGAGCTTGGTACTTTGAATTCCTGGCATATTTTCACCTACAAATCCGTGGAAAACAGTTCCCCCATTATAGATCTGCTGCAACTCGTCCTGAAGATCGAGGGCAGTAAAAATATCATCAGTAAATCCAACCGGTAGATGGGTAGAATTAGTATAATAGGGATCTGCTCCCTCGCTTCTTACCCTTTCTTCATTGGCGGCAATAATCTTATTGCCGAATTTCTCTTTATCAAGCCGGGCCAGACGGTAAGAAGTTCCCTCGGCCGGTGTAGCTTCCAGATTATAGAGATTATCGGTCTCTTCCTGATATTCCTTTAATTTTTCCCGCATATTTTTCATAACATATAGGGCAAAATCCCGGCCTGCTTTTGATGTAATATCCTCACCCATGAAGTTAAGTAGAGCCTCATTCATCCCATTTAACCCGATGGTATTAAAGTGATTTTTCCAGTATTCATTAAAGCGTTCTTTTACACTTCTGAGATAAAAACTGGCATAGGGGTAAAGCCCCTGTTCTGTAAAATTTTCCAGAACCTTGCGCTTGCATTCCAGGCTTGTCCGGGCAATATCCATCAACTGGAAAGTCCTCTCCAGGAAATCTTTTTCATCTCTGGCCAGAAATCCAATCCGCGGCATGTTCAGGGTGACTATACCGGCTGAGCCTGTCATAGGATTGGAACCAAATAACCCTCCACCCCTTTTCCGGAGTTCAGTATTATCAAGTCTTAAGCGGCAGCACATAGATCGGGCGTCTTCCGGTTTCATGTCAGAATTAACGAAATTAGAAAAGTAGGGGATACCGAATTTGGCAGTCATCTGCCAGACCGGATCCAGATTCTTATTATCCCAGTCGAAGTTTCTGGTAATATTGTAAGTGGGAATGGGGAAGGAGAACATTCTTCCCTTGGCATCACCTTTAATCATTAATTCAGCAAAAACATTATTAAATAAATCCATTTCAGCCTGGAACTCACCATAGACCCTATCCTGTAGCTCTCCGCCGATAATTACTGGTTGATCAGCCAGATGATCCGGTACCTTCAGGTCCATGGTAATATTTGTAAAAGGAGTATTTCCTGTAATAAAGACCTTTTCCTTTCTTTTAGCAATAACCGTCTCATTGTCAGTGTTAACAGACCAGATTACTCCC
>JADQBU010000417.1 GCA_016278435.1 Halanaerobiales bacterium | reverse complement strand
GACGGGAAATACATATGAAAACCGGACTGGAAACTAGAGTTATAATCCTCGGCCACCTGCAGAGGGGTGGAAGTCCCACAGCCAAGGATAGAATAATTGCCAGCCGGATGGGGGCTAAAGCTGTTGAATTACTGATAGAGGGTGAAAGAAATAAGATGGTAGGATTTGTTGAAAACAAAATAACTACCAGTGATATTAGTGAAGCACTGAGCAAGAAAAAGGATATAGATATGGATATATTCAACCTTGCTCATATTCTTTCACTATAAGATTTTTAGGGGGTTATTATGAGACGAACAAAGATTGTCTGTACTATTGGGCCGGCCAGTGACAGAAAATCAGTTTTAAAAAAACTGGTAAAAGCCGGTCTTAATGTTGCCAGATTAAACTTTTCTCACGGAACACATGAGGAACATAAAAAACGCATTGAAACGATTAAAGAAGTTGAAAAAAATTTAAACGAACCCATCGGTATTATGCTGGATACCAGGGGCCCTGAAATCAGAACCGGTAAGATGAAAGATAATGCTGTTAAACTTGAACAGGGAGAATCCCTGGAGGTTGTAAGTGGAGATGTCGAGGGTACAAGCGAAAAGATTTCTATTACATATAGTGGTTTAGCAGAGGATATTGTAGTAGGACAAAAGATACTACTGGCAGATGGTTTAATCGAGTTAAAGGTAAAGGAAATAAGAGATGGAGTTATCAGCTGCAAGGTTTTAAATGGAGGTATACTTGGTTCAAATAAAGGGGTTAATGTTCCGGGGGTTAAAGTTAATTTGTCATCATTAACTGACAAAGATACCGAAGATATTATCTTTGGTATTAAGAACGGCATTCATTTTATTGCTGCTTCCTTTGTCCGCAAAGCCTCAGATGTTATTGAGATCAGAAAACTACTGGAGGAAGAGTGGGCCCATAATATCAAGATAATTGCTAAAATTGAAAACCAGGAAGCTGTAAATAATATTGATTCTATCATAGAGGTAGCTGATGGGGTAATGGTGGCCCGGGGAGATCTGGGAGTTGAGATGCCGACTGAAAAGATACCGATAATCCAGAAAAAGATAATTAGTAAGTGTAATAAAGCAGCAAAACCGGTAATAACTGCTACCCAGCTACTTGATTCTATGATCAGAAATCCGCGCCCGACCCGGGCAGAAGCTACAGATGTTGCCAATGCTATTTTCGATGGAACTGATGCTACCATGCTGTCTGGTGAATCTGCAATAGGGGATTATCCTGTAGAAGCTGTTAAAACAATGGACCGGATAGCTAAGGAAACAGAAAAATCTGATTCTTACAGAGAAATATTTCATAATCGCATTAAGACCCGTAAGAATGCAGATACAGTAACAGAAGCAATAAGTTTTGCATCCTGTGAAGCAGCAGCAGATCTGGGAGCAAGTGCTATTATTACTGCAACTGGATCCGGCTATACTGCCCGGATGGTATCAAAAAACCGTTCTCTAACTCCAATAATTGCAGTTACGCCCAATGATATAGTTCGCCATACTCTTACTCTAATCTGGGGTGTTTATCCCTTGCTGGTTGCGACCAGTAACTCTACTGACGAGATGATGGATAATGCTGTTGAGGTAGCCCTTTCCAGTGGCCTGGTCAATGATGGTGATCTTGTTACCCTGACAGCCGGGGTTCCGGTTGGTATTTCTGGAACCACAAATTTAATTCAGATAGATGTAGTAGGCAAACCTTTAATCGAGGGCCAGGGAGTTGGCAAAGGTATAGTTTCTGGTAAGATCAGAATTGCTATGACTGCTGATAAAGCTGATGAGAAGGTTAAAAAAGGTGATATTCTGGTTACCAGGCTTACAAATAAGCAGTATGAACCGGCTATAGCCCGGGCAGCTGCAGTAATAGCAACAGATGGAGGTCTGACTTCACATCCAGCTATAACAGGACTTGATTATGGGATACCGGTTATAGTTAATACTGGTGATATATTTAACAAAATTAAAGATGGAGAACTGGTAACAATTGACGGTGTCAGGGGTCTTGTCTATCGCGGTAAGGCCAATATAAAATAATAATTGCAGGAGAAAAAGGTTTTTGCTAGAAATGTACATATATGACAGCTTTTTAAGATTCTTTTTAAGATCCTAAGGAGGAGATACATTTGAGAATGAGAAGGGCAAATTATAAAATTGCCAAAAAGAAACATAAAAAGTTGATGGAGAAATTGATTAATGAAGGTAAGAATTTTAATGATTTTGTGGATAAAGCAATTGATTTGTATCTAGAGAACAAGTTCTATCCCTTTGTAGATGAGGAAAAGGAAGAAACATCAGAAACTGAAGAAATAGATGAAAAGGAAACTGACGCTGATAATAAAGATGAAGAAGATAGTAAAGAGGATGAGGAAGAAGAAAAGGATAAAGGAGAATAATCTCCCTTATCCCTTTTTTTTAAGAAAGTTAATCAGACCGTCACTTTTTTTGCCACAGGGAGGACTATATAATTTCCTTAATCTCTCCTGAAGTTTGCTCCGTCCCTCCTGTGTCCAGTGTGGTGTATAGTAAACAGAGACTGTAATATTCCCGGAACAGTTATGCTGCCAGCAGTTAATCCTATCATGGCTTAATACCCGGGACTTAACACGGGCTGATTCACCTATGTCAAGAAGCATGTATTTACCATCTTCATAACAGTGAATAGCATAGATACCTGGTCTGTCTTCAAGTTTACTGTTAGAGGTATACGGACCCTGAAACTTATATTTACCAATAAAAATACTCACTGTTATGTCCCTCCCGGACCAAATGACTTACATCTCTCAGTTATATATGATTATATCATAATCCTTCCTGCTCATTCAAATCTGGAAAAATTTCTGATATAAATCTGGTTTTAGATAAATAGCTGTAGATCCGATTCCAGGGCATCTTTCAGGTAATCTTTTGCATCCATCACCTCAAGCTCAGGTAGTAATTCTTCCCTTTTAAAACCCATAACTTCAATCGATAACTGACAACCATAAAATTTTACTCCTTTTTCCCGGGCACCCTGCAGGAAATCAGTTAATTTTGGAGCTTCCTTATCTGCCATCATTTTTTTTAACATATTCTGCCCGATACCACTTAAATTCATTTTAGAAAGAGGTAAATCTTCAGGATTGGCCGGTGTTAAAATTCCCATCAAGTCTTCATAAAAACTTTTATCCTCAAATGATGTCATTTCTGGATTTCTGACCAGCAGTAAACCCCAGAAGGCAAAAAACATAGTTACATCCAGGCCCAGTTCGCGGCCATTATTGGCTAATATTAAAGCGGCCAGTGCTTTATCATAGTCACAGCTAAACATCAGCAGGTTCATTTTTTTGTTCATTTTATAACCCCCTTGAAGTGGTATATATAGGTTCCACATTTTATAAAGTAATTATACAAGTATTCTTGCAGGGGATTAATCTGGAATCTGTTCAGCATATTTTCGCAGGTAATAATCACTATTTTCAACAATTTTCTTTAACATCTGAACCAGTATATCAATTTCCTCTTTTGTATTATAAAGCCCCAGGCTGATTCTAACCAGGCCCGGGCGGGATTGGTGTGAACTGTTTCGATGACTGTCTATATCTTCGTCCGGTATATTTAATATTTTTTGCACATAAGGCTGGGCACAGAAACATCCATTTCTAACAGCGACACCTGCTTCATTAGCCAGAATCCGGGCTGTTAATTCATGATGAATCCCCTGGATATTGAAAGGTATGATGGCAGTATTATTTTTAAAATCATTATAACTAACATATAATTTAATATCAGGAATCTTTCTTATTTTATTTACGGTATATTGCAAGAGGGATTTTTCCTGGTTTTCGATATTTTCCATTTTAATCTCCTGCATGGTTTTTATTGCCTCAACCAGGGCTATAACTCCCATAATATTGGGTGTGCCGGCTTCTTCTTTATGTGGTGGGTTATCCCAGATAACATCATCTCTGGTAACAAAATCAACCGTTCCTCCCCCGGGATATTCAGGGCAGCCGTTATTAAATGTATCCTGTGGCCCTATCAGTACTCCGGTTCCAAAGGGGGCATACATTTTATGAGCAGAAAATGCCAGAAAATCGATATGCTCAACTGGGTCAACTGGCTTCATGTTAACAGGAATATGGGGGACAAGCTGGGCTCCATCAACCATTATTCTACTTTCATATGTATGGGCCATAGCTGCAATTCTGTGGATTGGATTTAGATAACCTGTTACGTTTGAAATACCGGTCACAGTAACGAGTTCGACCCTGTCCTTGTACTTAATTAATTTTGCTTCCAGATCGCTCAGTGAAAGTCTGCCCCTTTTATCCAGTGAAATGTAATCAACCGTGTATTTATCCCGCCAGGGTAGATCATTGGAGTGATGTTCCATCTCTGTAGTCAGTATCACTTTATCTTTTCTATCTGTACATAATCGGTAGGAGAGTTTGTTAATTGCTTCTGTAGTGTTTTTTGTAAAGACAATGCAGTATTTATTGCGGTTAATATTAACAAAATCTGCAATGATATCCCTTGATTTTTCATAAAGTTGGGATGATAACCTGGATTTATAACCCTTACCCCGGTGAATCGATGAATACCAGGGGGCAAACTCATTCAATTTTTCCATAACTGATTTAAAGGGAGGGGTAGTAGCAGCATTGTCAAAATTTATATATGTAGTCAATCTTCCATCAGGTAGGGGAACCTTTTGCTCAGTCCCCAGTATATATTCACGTAATTTTTTCATTTATTCTCACCTTAGATATATTATGAAGTAACAGCTACCTTTGTTAATGTTATGATAATATCTGTTGTAATAGGAACCCGTATTTGATAAAATGTATTTAATATCTGGCTATATTTTCAGGAGGTTTAATGATGTCAATCTTTGCTCTGAGTATTTCAGCCTTTATAATCGGTCTATCAGGGGCGATGATGCCGGGACCGCTGCTGACTTATGTTATAAATGGAAGCCTACGCCGGGGTTTTATTGCTGGTCCCCTGATTATTCTGGGTCATGCCCTGCTGGAACTAATATTAATCATTCTGCTCTTGTTGGGATTAAACAGGTTATTTGCGAACAAGAACTTTGCTTATCTGATCGGTATCATCGGGGGGAGTGTCTTGCTCTGGATGGGGTATGGAATGATAAAATCAGTATTAAAAAAAGAGATATCTCTAAAAAAACAAACAGAGTCCGGTGGAAAGATAAGTGGCTTTATCCTACCGGGAGCTGTAGTAAGTATCTCTAATCCTTACTGGATTCTCTGGTGGAGTACAGTTGGTATGACCTATTTAGTAAATTCATATAAATATGGCGCTCTGGGAACAGGTTTTTTTTATTTTGGACATGTTATGGCTGATTTTGTCTGGTATTCTATCGTTTCCTGGGTTGTTGTTTTTGGTAGAAAGCTGGTAAATGATAAAATATACAGGGGATTGATATTTATATTTGGTATTATTCTTATTTATTTTGCCGGAACATTTATTACAGATGGTCTGGGTTATTTTTTCTTTTAATATAAAATGTTGAGAAGGTCAGGGAAAGGAGGCATTAATGACTAACAGGGTGTTACTTGTAGATGATGAAGAGAA
>JADQBU010000201.1 GCA_016278435.1 Halanaerobiales bacterium | reverse complement strand
TGACCCAGGCAAATACAAAAAATATTAATTATCTACAACATATAGGTGCTTTCGGTTTGATGAATGTCCGTACTGACGGAGATATAAGACCTGAAAGCACTTATTTAACTGCCGGCACTGGAAAAAGATGTAAAGGGAGTAAATATACACAAATAGCAGAAAATTCTAGTGGTAAGGTGGTCAATAAAAATATTGAAGAACTGGTTAAATTGAACAGTAGCAATACCTATCGGCCATACATAGGGCTGCTGGGGACTCTCTGTCGAGAAAATAATCAGCAGATTGCTGTAATCGGTAATGCTGATTATGATAAAGAAAAAAGAAGAGCAATAACTGCTGTTGCCATGGATGACAGGGGAATAGTACCTGCAGGAGATGTCAGTAGAGATCTCCTGCAGAGAACAGATAGACCCTGGGGCTATGTTACAGATTTTACTGCTTTAATTCAGCGTTTTAATCAGTATAAGAAAAATAATGATATTATTCTAATTGAAACCGGTGATATGTCCAGGATAGAGGAATATTTTAATTCAATTTCAGTTAATCCTGGTGAAGGTGAAAAAAATGATCATAAAATAAATGCTCTGGAGAGAATAGATCTGTTTCTTTCATCACTCCTACAGAATATAGACCTAGAAAAGACCCAGTTGGGGATTATTGTTCCAACACCTCCTGATCATGAAAAATTATCCTGGCTATTACTGGCGGGAAGGGGAGTAGACCATGGCTGGTTAACTTCTGATTCAACCCGTCGGAAGGGACTTGTGACAATTTCTGATCTACTACCAACCCTGATAGATACAGCTAATATGGAAAGTTTGAATTATGAGATAGCCGGTCAAAAAATAACTTCTATAAAATCTAATGTTGGCTGGACTAATCTTGTACATATGTTGAGAAGAATATCTCTAATTTCTGATTTAAGAGCCCCGTTTGTTAAAGGATTTATCGCCATTCAAATTTTCATAGTATTTCTGGCTATTTTAATAATTGTTTTTGAGAAGTTGAGACTGTCAATCATAAATGAATATATCTTTGAATACTTATTATTAGCAATTCTATTTATTCCATTAAATTTTATGATCATATCCAGGTTTGTTATATCTAATTATTACTGGTATATTATAATTTTATTTATCCTGTCTGCACTTGAAGTATGTGTTCTGGAAAAGATGGGGATGGACAGGTTGGGAAGGGTTACAGTAATAATCTTTTTATTGCTTCTTATGATTATCTATGACTTATCTGATCAGCACCTGTTAATGGCAGATTCTCTGTTGGGTTATTCATCTGTAATCGGTGCCCGTTATTATGGGATAGGTAATGAATATATGGGTTTATTCATCGGTGGAGGATTGATGGGACTTTCTGCTTTTATAGAAAAAAAGCGATTTAAATATATGAAATTAATCTCTGCAATTTATCTAATTTTGATGGTTTATTTTGTTGGGGCAGTAAATATGGGAGCTAATTTTGGTGGTTTAATAACAGCAACTTTTGCCGGAACGATTACCTGGTTTTCCTTATGGAATTATAAATTGACCTCAAAGAGATTTTTATTTACAGTTTTTGCTCTAATCTTATTTTTATTGGGACTGCTGTTACTTGATTATTATCAGGTTCTGGGTCCCAGTAGCCATATCGGCAATAAACTAAAATTACTTTTTTCAGGTAATCTGACAGAGATTAAATTAATTATCAAGAGAAAAATTGCCATGAATTTAAAGCTTTTAAGATGGACGATCTGGACCAGAGTCTTACTTGCCTTTTTAGTTTATATTTTTATACTATTTAAACAGCCGGTAGGTAAACTGGAGGGATTCTTAAATAATTATTCTTATTTACCAGCTGGTTTTTATGGGGGAATTACCGGTAGTATTGTAACTTTTTTTGTTAATGACTCCGGAGTTGTTGCTTCAGCCACACTTCTATTTTTCCCGATGCTTATTCTCTTATATTTACTCCGGAATTTTAGTAATAATTAGTATTATTCTGGTAATAATAAATATAAGGAAAAGGAGGTTTTCATTTTGGAAATCAGGGGATACCGGGTTTTTTATATTGACCGGAGAGAGGGAATGGATTATATAAAAAGTGTTATCCGTACAACTACAGCTGATAAACTTGCCCTGGTGATCCGCAGTTTTGAGCTTTTATCTGGGGATGATAACCTGGCAGAAATAAAGAAATATGCAGGAAGATATAATAAGAATCTGGTCCTGATCAATCCTGATCCCAGGTTGTCCGCTGTAATCAAAGAATATGGCCTGTATGTTTTTCCTGATCTCAAATCTTTACAGGAAAATGTACCTCTTAATTCAGTAGCAGTAAGCAGTGAAGAAGTTAATGATGAGAATGAAAGGGGTTATCTGCAGAAATTTCTATCCCTGGTAGGTATTATTCTGATATTCTTTCTGGCCTGGGTTTATTTCTATTATCCCACAGCCACGATTACCATCAGGCCAGAAGTTGTATATCAAAATGAGCAAATAACAGTGACTGGGGCTTTAAACTTGCAGAAAATTAACTGGCAGGAAAATATTATCCCTCTACATAGGTTTGAAGTAACCATTACCGATAATTATGAAATTGAGACCAGTGGTAGAAAAGTAACTGGTGTCAAAGCAGCAACCGGAACAGTCAAGTTTATTAGTGAACGGAAGGAAGCTGTAAGTATTACGGCCGGTACAACCCTGGAAACAGGAGACGGCATTAGGTTTAAAACTCTGGAAAATGTGGATATTCCGGGATTAAAAGTTGATTATCTGATGGAAGTACCGGTGGGAATGAAGGCCGGTCAGGCTGAGGTTAAGATAGAGGCTATTAATAAAGGTGAAACCGGTAATGTAGGTACTGGTCAGATCAGAAATATTCAGAATGAACTGGATAGGATTTATGTCATAAATCCCGAGCCAACATATGGAGGATTAAATGAAGAAAGGCCAGTAGTCAGTAAGGATGACCTGGAAATAGTCAGAAATAATCTGGATGAGCAGATGAAATCTAAACTTTTAAATAAAATTTATCAAAAACTGGGAGGCAATTATAGATTAATAGAAGATGAAATCAAATATTCAGTTGTAAAATATTCCTTTAATCATGAGCCCGGTGATGTTGCCAGTAGCGTGGTCGGGACAGCCACCCTGAATGCCAGTGGTTTTCTCGTTAGAAATAATGAACTGGACAGAATTGTTACCAGAATGGTAACTCAAAAATTACAGGATAAAGGTAGGCTGTTGAGCACAGGTGTAGATGTACAGGAAATAAAACTTGAAGATAAAGGAAATAATTTATATAATATAATAATGAAACTGGTTACTCCGGTTGTACCGGAAATTGCCACATCTGATATTGCCAGGAAACTGGCCGGAAATGGTATAGATGCTGCCCGGGAGATACTTTCAGCAACCACAAATATTAAAGATTTTGAGATTGAAACAGAGTCAGAAGTTTTACCCCGTTTAAGTTATGCTATAAAAGTTGTTGTGAACCAACCGGAGAGTTACGGGGTTTTCAATCTAAATGGGGGATAAAGTTGAGAAAAATGGGTCTGGATTTTGGCGATAGGACAATAGGTATTGCAGTAAGTGATGAACTGGGATGGACTGCTCAGGCCAAAGGAGTTATACGCAGGACAGATTTAAAAAAAGACTTAAAAATTTTACTGGATTATATAGATAAATATCAGATAAATGAAATAGTTGTTGGTCTGCCCCTTAATATGGACGGGTCTTCTGGTAAAAGGGTTGAGAAGACAGAGGCTTTTGTCAACTTTTTGAAGAACAACCTGGAGATACCGGTGGTTTGCTGGGATGAAAGATTAACAACCATTCAGGCTGAAAGGATTCTACTTGAAGCCGATATGAGCAGGATGAAGAGGAAAAAAGTTATTGACCAGCTGGCTGCTTCCTTTATTCTGCAGTCCTATCTGGAAGCAATGAATAATAATAGGAGGGAATTAGATGAGTAAAAATGAAGAAGGAACATTCTATGTTGATGAAGAAGCCGGAGAGTTAATTTTAAAAGATGGAGATGATGAACAAAGATTTATTATTGATGAAGAAATAGAAATTGGGGATAATAGGTATTTAATTCTTGTACCATCTGCTGATGATGATTCGGAGGAAGCACTGGCCCTTAAGTTTATCAAAGAAGGTGATGACGAGGTACTGTCGATCATAGATGATGAGAGTGAATTTGAAGAGGTTAAGGCCAAATATCTGGCGGAATAATACTATGTCACCCCTGCTATAAGTTGTAAATACTTATAATTAAATATGTTAAATTAGTCGGTCTCTCTCAATTTTTGACAGTATAGCCTATATTTAAAATGGTTATACTGTAAATAGACTGAAAATTGAGGGGGGCTTTTTGATGTTACTGGCTGAATCCAAAATTATTAATAAGGGATTTAGAATAGAAGGTACAACCCATGCTGTTCAGAGAATGAAAGAAAGGAATATAGATAAGAAGATAGTAATTGAACTTGTAAGAAGTCTGGATTATAGTAAGCTACTATCATATAATAATACAGGTGAAGAGATAGCAATAATTGACCAGGAAAATGACATAGCAGTGATTATGGAGGTCAGGTTTAATAAGGTGGTAGTTATAACTGTGATTGACAGGGCAAATATACATATAAAAGAAGGTACACGTCTAGAAGAAATTGCATGATACTACTTCTTTTGATATAATATGCAGGTAAGAAATATGTAATTTTATATCAAAAGGGGATAAAAGTGTGAAGAGAACAGGTATAGTCTTTTTTATTTTTATAATTTTATTAACTGTATTTTTCCGTTTTCTTTTTCTGACAGGTCCGGTCAGCAAAAGCGAAGGGGAAAAGGTCTATGTAAAAATTGACAAGGGAAGTACGAGCCATGAAATCGGTGAGTTACTCTATAATAAAAATATCATTAAGTCGCCGAAAATGTTTGACTTATTGGTTAGTATCTATAATCTGGGAAACAATCTACAGGCCGGATATTATGAGCTAAATTCTTCATATCCCCTGGGAAAAGTTATAGATTATCTTGTCCAGGGTAGAGTTGCTACCTTTAAAATAACTATTCCAGAGGGATTTAAGGCAGAGGAGATTGCTGCCAGGTATGCAGCAAGAACCCGTTATTCCCGGGATGAATTCCTGAAGGTTATAAAAAATGGTAATTTCAC
This sequence comes from Halanaerobiales bacterium, assembly GCA_016278435.1. Lineage (GTDB taxonomy): Bacteria > Bacillota > Halanaerobiia > Halanaerobiales > JADQBU01 > JADQBU01. The sequence goes on along the minus strand of JADQBU010000201.1, from coordinate 433 downwards.
TGTTGATTTTTTACCTGATGAGAATATAGATTATAAATACAGGCTGGAAGGGTTTTTATATCCTGATACTTATATTATACCCCTGGGATATTCTCCTGCAGAAATGCTGGAGGTCCCCCTGAATCAGTTTGAAAAGAAATGGCTGCCACTGGTAAATCAATCAAAAATGAGTAAAGATTTTTCTGTTTATGATATTATCACAATTGCTTCACTGATTGAGAGTGAAGCAAGGCTAGATGAGGAGAAACCTCTTATTGCTGCTGTGATTTATAACCGGCTTAAAAAAGACATGTTTCTTCAGATTGATGCCAGTGTTCAGTACATTCTGGAAAAAAGAAAGGTCAGAATTTTGTACAGTGATCTGGAGATTGAATCACCTTATAATACCTATCTCAATAAGGGACTCCCGGTTGGACCAATCTGCAGCCCTGGT
>JADQBU010000277.1 GCA_016278435.1 Halanaerobiales bacterium | reverse complement strand
GGGGTAACCCCTTTTATCTGCTTCCTTTTTAACCTGCTCAGTAATAATCTTAACATATTCTTTAAGATCCGGGGGTGTCTCCTGATTTATATGGGCAATTCCCAGTCCTCCCCCCAGATCCAGCTCTTCCATCAGAATTCCATCTTTATCTCTCAGTTCTGCCATAAATTCAAATAAAATTTGAATTAAATGCCGGAATGACTCCAGATCAAATATCTGGGATCCAATATGGGCATGAATACCGGTTAACTTTAGATGCTGATAATTATTGATAGTTTTGATAAGATTCCGGGCCCTGTTTTCAGCGAAACCTACTCCAAATTTGGAGTCAACCTGTCCAGTCATGATATATTCATGGGTATGGGCTTCTATCCCCGGGGTAACCCGTAAAATAACCCTTTGCTTTATCCCTGATCTACCTGCAAGTTCATTAAGCATCCCGGCTTCCTGTTCATTATCAACCATAAACCTGCCGATCTCATTTTCCAGACCCACGACCAGTTCATTCTCCAATTTATTATTTCCATGAAAATAAATTTTCTCCGGTGGAAAACCGGCCTGGAGAGCAACATATAACTCACCCCCGGAGACAACATCAAGGCCGATTCCCTCATCGGCAAGTATTCTACACATTGTTTTGCTTAAAAAGGCTTTAGCCCCATAGGCAATATTAAACTTATGATAATATTTCTGGAATGATTTAACGTATTTCCTGATATTATCCCTGATTACTGCTTCATCCATTACCAGTAAAGGTGTACCATATCTTTCAGCTAATTCAACAGCACTTACTCCTCCTATGTGTAATACTCCCTGCTCAATCCTTCTCATGGCACTAATTGATTGCATTTTTTCCAGCTCCTTATAATTTCATTTCTTCCCAGTAATGATTTACATCATGAATTAAATTATTTATATGAGCTAACATCGCCTCTTCTGCTGCAAGTGAATTTCCCTCTTCAATAGCAGTCAAAACTGCCCTGTGGTCTTCTATCAGGGTGCTTCCTACTTCCTTTCTGATAAATTCCAGTACAGGTGAGAGGTTGCCATCATCTTTGATCAGATTCAGGGCTGCCTTCAGGGTATTATTATCAGCCATCTCAGATATCAATTTATGGAAATCCTGATCCTGTATTGCCCCACTTAACTCCTTATTACTCCTATCTTCATGTTTTTTTATTATATCCCTCAACTCATTAATTTGTTCCTCATCAGCATTCAGGGCTGCTAACCCGGCCAGTTCTCTCTCAATTGCCCTTCTGGCAATCAACAAATCTATTAATTCACTCTTACCCCTTGCCCGACCTACTTTCATTAATTCTTCAAGTTGTTCCACTTTAGCCCGTTTTTCATTTATCTGATTAAGCCTGGTAATTCCCTTTTTAGTTACCATTCTTCCCTGATAACCTACTTTTTCAGTAAACCCCTTCTGGTCAAGTAACCGGAGTATACGTCCAGCAGTTGCTTCACTGATTGAATTATCGATATCAGTGATATCTACACTGATTGTTCCTGAACCTACCGGTTTATCATACCTGGCTACAGTTTTTAAAATCAAGTATTCCTTCTCTGTAATTTCTCTTTCCATTATCTCAGACATCTTTTTACTCTCCTTAATTAAGCCATCTATACTTCATTATGTAAATCTCTGGTCGCTCATCATTGATGATGAGCTATTGATAAAATTATATACCCATACCAGCAGGTTGTCAATAATATGACTACTGTTTTATTGAAAAGCTCTGTATATTATATCAAAAATCCTTTATAATCAATCAGTTGAATCTATTCCAACCTGGCCACCGCCTCTTCCACGCTCAGATCATTTTCCCAGAAATCCAGCCAGACCGGGATAATCTTTGTATACCATAATTCACTGGCTGACGGGTAAATTTCCGGCAGTTGAATTAAACTTTCAGAAGGATTGGTTTGATTTTCCTCACCACTTTCATGATATGCAGATTCAATTCCAAACTGTTCTGCCAGTGGTTGGGAAAACTGCTGAGAGATTATTTTAGCTACCTCCATGGCAGCTCTTACATGGTCATCCCCCTTATATTCTTCCTGGCGGAAGACATTAATTGTAAATAACTGAACCCGCCGGGGTAAATAAATCGCCGTCTTGACCAGATTTCTTTTCTGAAGTACAGACTGAAGCCAGATATTTACCGGCCCGATAATCACATTATCTTCTTCTATAAAGTCCTTTAACATCCTGTTATCGGACATAGAAGCAAATATATCTTTTTTCCTCAGATTATCAATCCAGGTGAAAATACTCTTCAGGGCAGCGCGTAGCTCTTTATTTAGCTCTTCGCCGTCTCCGGTTATATCTTTAACACCATGGAGAGAAAGAAGCTGTCTTAAAAGAATATCATCATTATAATTGAAAAGTAGACATTCATTGCTCAGATTATTAATATCTTGCAGGAAATTTTCACCTATCTGCTCTTCAAGATCATTATTTACCAGCCAGACCTGGTTTTGCATTAAAAATGGCCAACCCCAGAGATGATTGTTGTTATTTATTTGATTCCATTTAATCAAGCTGTAATCAGATCTCTCTTCTTTTGTAATATAGTCTTCAACCGCCACCTGCCATCTTCTATTTAAAAGTGAATCATTACTGAAATTAAAATAAATATCAGGAGGATTCCCATTATCAAACGCTTCTTGTAATCTCATTTTTCCTTTTAAAAAAGTTAATTCTTTTAATTTAAATCTGATGTTGGGATAACTTGCCTGAACAGTATTCAATACTTCTTGAAAATAATCTTCTTCCTCTTTTTCACTCACCATCCTGTAAAAAGGATAATACCATATTTCCAGTTCATAGGTTTGATCCGGATTTATGGTTGCTTTAGGATTTATGCCGCTTTTATTATAAAGAGAATCAAATATATAATTGAAAGAATAATAATGTTTAAAAATCCCGGCCAAACTACCCAGTATAATAAAAATTATAAAAAGAATAACTAGACTTCTTTTTGTCACTATTACCTACCCCTTTATACCATTTCTCTTATATATACTAATCTAATTCCGGAAGTTCAATTAAATAAAGGACATTCCAGTCTGCTTTTCCATCCCTCTTCAGGTTAAACTGGACTTCCAGTTCTCTGATAGCATTCTCGGTGTCAGTACCATAACGGGCATCCATGAAACCTGGTTCAAAACCAAACTTTCTCAAGTTATCCTGCAGCTGCATAACGGCCAGACCAGTTTCTCCCGGACGTAATTCCCGGTTGACATTTATCGGTATCCTCTCCCCGATAATTTTAACCCTTGTCTTCAGGGGAACAATATCATATAATTCTTCTACATTACTATTATGCATTCTAACACAACCATGACTGACAGCTCCTCCTATTGCCCATGGTTTATTGGTACCGTGTATGCCATAAATACCCCAGGGAACATTAAGACCCAGCCAGCGAGTACCAAAACCACCACCCCAGTCCTTACTCTTATGGATTATTGCCCATTCACCGACCGGAGTTTTCGTCGATGGTTTTCCGATTGCTACTGAATAGGTTTTATATAATTCCTCATCAATATATAATTTTAGATTTCTTTCATAGAGGTTGATTAATATCCTGTATTCTTTATTGATTTTTGTGTTGGCCTCAAGATTCTTATCCTCATCCTGATTATTGAAATAGTAATATCCTGTATAACAGACTGTGCTCAGAATAATCAGCAATAGAAAAACAATAATTAAATTTCTAGCTTTTATGGTCATTAAAATCACCTAACCTGTTAAATTATAAATTAGTCCACTACTTGCATTATATTTATCTTATTTGAAATTATTCGTATCCTGGGTATTAAAAAAACCCAATCATATTTCATAGTCCCCTGTTTAATACATACCGTGTGTAGAGGGAGGAAATTATGGGGCTACGTATTAAATACAACGGGCAAAGAAATATGACCGGGCTAAATATGACTTAATCTATCAGGTCAAGTTTCTGTAAAACAAGTTTTAATATTCTTTTTTGACCGACCACTATCCGGGCTTCACTTATCATACCGGACCGAATATATTCTATTTCACCTCTTTTATTTTTCAACCTTTTTTTCTCAATCGAAGCCTCTATTTTATATGCCATGGACCTATCAATATTTGAAATAACATCACGAGAAATATTATAAATCTTACCTTTTAATACCCCATATTCACGAAAGGGTAGAGATAAAAAACGGTATTTAACCAGCTGACCTTCTTCCAGATGGCTAATATCCCTGTTTTTAACAGATATCTCCATCAAGTAATCAGAGGTTGCCGGGGGCACAATTCTTAATACCTTTAAACCTCCCGGTATAAATTCTCCTTCATTTATTTTATTTAAAACCTGTACGGTCCCAGTAATGGGAGACTTAACACAGGACTGGTCTAATTTTCTCTCAAAATCAATCAACTGAAGTTTAAGTTGGAGTGATTCTTCTTTTTTATTTTCAATCTCTTTCTTTATATTGACAATGGTTTCATTTATATACTTTTCTCTTGTTAATTTTGAATTCTGCAGTATGATCTCTAACTCTCTTAACTTAACCTCAGGTATTCCTTTATTACCAATACTTTTTTGTCTCAAATAACGGTCACGTGCCTGCTCATAGTCAAGTTCCAGTTGATTTAATTTTATTTGATATACAAGAAAAAGGTTATGATATAATAATTCCTCTTTACTGAAAAGATTTTCATTAAGATGCAGGGCTTTAATAAATCTGTTTAAAAGCAGAATATCTTCTTCTAACAAAGCTATCTTCTTTTGTAGGGCTTCTATTTTAGATTGCAGGGATGAGGTTTTTATCATAAAAAGATTGTCACCCTTTGTTACTTCCTCTCCCTCTCGAAATGAAATAGAAGCTAATTTACCACCCAGGGCATTACGGACAATACTAACACTTTTCCCCGGACGCACAATTCCATCAGCCTTAACAACAATATCTATCTTTCCATACCACATCCAGAACAGAGCAATAATCATAATTATCAAGATAAAATAGATGAAAAATAATATAAAGTTGGGTTCCCGGGCCTTAACAATTTCCTTGCTATCTACAAAATCTTTAAAATTAAAGAAATCTTCCCGCAAAGTAAATCACCTGTTATTGAAGTGTTTCTTACCTTATGTTAATATTTTACCATTATTTACATTTATTTTCTACTATACTTTTGTGTAGTTTCATTTTAACCGGGCTCTTCTTAATTTATAATAACTCCCCTTTTTCTGCAGCAGTTCTTGATGGGTACCCTTTTCTGTTATTTTCCCCTTGTTTAACATAATAATCCTGTCACAATCCGCAATAGTACTCAGCCGGTGGGCAATTATAATTGTAGTAATTCCTTCACTGAGCTTATTAATAGTATCATGTATCGCTTTTTCAGTCGTATAGTCTAGATTACTGGTAGCTTCATCCAGAATCAAGATATCGGGATCCTTGAGAATTGCCCTGGCAATAGCAATTCTCTGTCTCTGACCCCCTGAAAGTCCGACCCCCCTTTCACCAATTCTGGTCTGGTATCTAGTACTCATCTGATTAACAAAACAGTGAGCACGGGCTTTACTGGCTGCTTCTATTACCTCTTTCATAGGGATATCTCCACCAGCACCAAATAAAATATTTTCTCTGA
>JADQBU010000410.1 GCA_016278435.1 Halanaerobiales bacterium | reverse complement strand
CATATTCAGTCCATTTTTCATTATCGTATTCGACTACCTGAGATACACCCCGGGTAATCTCCGGCTCCAGCCTTTTTCTGAAATCTTCAGGTAATACTTCATATAATTTTATATAACAGAATAACTCATTTTCAGAATCAAAATTTTCTTTTCCCATAATGTATTCCAGAGCAAAGGTAACCAGATAATCTATGTCCAAATTTCTTACATGCTCTCTATATTTGTAAAGATAAGCTATTATTTCCGCCGATGGATTTCCCCAGTTCTTATCTATTACCGTCATATTGCTTTCTTCATCATAATGCCACCAGGGTGTATGTGGGTAATTGTTGACCTCTCTGATTAAAGCAAACCATCCTTTTCTCTGTTCATTATAACTATCTTCAAAATAACCCAGAGCTAATTTGATCATTTCTTTAATACTTGCTGATTTATCCATCTTCTTGCCTTCTGATAATCCATCCAGTTCTGACAATATTCTAACTCCCACCGAAGTAGCGATTGGGGATGACAAAGGTAATCTAAAATCTGATTCCAGTCCATGTCCAAAGCCACCGTCAGGATTCTGATATTTTCTTAATTCTTGAATAACTTCTTCTTCATTTCCATTTTGAAAATAGTAATTAAATATACTTTTTTCTAGACCTCTTGCTTCATTTTTAAAAAATTTTATTATTTTTTTCTTATCATTAAGATTTACCATCGAGCCACCTCTTTAATTTAAAATTAAGCTAATTACATCCTAATCTACTTTCATAATACCAAACTTATTATTTATCAGGTCCAGGGTTATAATGTAATTATCATAAAACACAGCATTACCTACCAGTCCATCTGCATTAATTGCTACAAAATCAAAGTTCTCCAGTCCCGATGACTCATAAAAAATCAGTGGTTTTTCTATGCTGAGTCCACCAATTTTCCAGACATTATCTGCCCTTCTCCCTTTCAGTCTTGCAATTTTACCCCAGGATGGCAAATCTAAAGTTATCTCTTCCTCATTTGATTGTGTAATTTCATTCCAGATAACTTTTGTTGTTATTATCTGAAAAATACTGGCCCTCAGGATTAAAAAACAATCTACTCTATTTCCAGGAGTTCAAAACCAGTTTCAGGATCAATTTTCCGCCTGGCCTGCAAATCTATCAGCTCCTGTATAACAACCTCACCAATGTTCCAGATATTAACCCCTTTCCTGGTACAACCAGTAATAGTTTCACGTTTACGACCAAAGGCAGAATGTAAATGTAATACTGGTTTATCTTTTTCATTGACAAAAAGAGTTCCAACTCCAACTGATTCACTGATTCCAGCCAGATCAGTAATAATCGGCTGAGGGCTTGAATCTTCATGGTCATCTGCACCAACCACTACTTTGCTATCCTGGTCTGCTCCACCGATGAAGTGTACAATTGCTGATTTAATCTGCTGTTCCTCAGCAAATTTTTCAATTACATCCGGTATTATATCACCATTTTCCAGCCTTAAAACAAATATCCGGCCCAGATTGGCCTTAGTATATTTCATTTTTATTCCCTACTTCCTGTATTTATTAAATTTATTTTACTCTGGCTATTACCCTGACCATTGATGCCTCTGCTCTTATTTTCAGGGGAAAAGCTATAACTTCAAAACTATTTATAGATAAAAGTTCAAATAAATTTGTCAGGTTCTCAATGATTAATATATTATGCCTGAATAAAATCTTGTGTATTTCAAAGGGGAATTCATCCGGTGACGGCAGATCTACCCCCAGCATCTTAATCTGTTTTTCAACAAAAAAATTAGCCAGTTCTTCATCGATAACCGGGTGGTTATTGAAATAAGTATCTGTGCCATATTTCTCACTATATCCTGTTAAAAGCAAGACAATATCATCTTTCTTAACAATATCATCATAAGTTTCTTTATACTTAATTATTTTCTCATTTCTCACATCAAGCAGACTACCCCTGCCAATGAATTTTTGTAAGGGTATTTCATTAATATAGCTTTTACTTTCAAGTAAATGCATAGGTGTATCGATATGAGTACCTGCATGCATACCTATTTCCAGTTTATAATTATTATATTGATCAGTTTCCAAAAATTTATCCTGATAAAGTTTGACCCCATCATCATAAGGATGAACATCCATTTTATCTACAATTTTCTGGCTTAAATCTATTAATCTATTCATTATCAGTTTTCACCCCGAGAACAATCTCTTCAAAAATTCCGCGGACAGTTATTCTATCTTGTTTTAATAGTGAACCCAGTCTCTTTTGTATCCATCATTATCTCACATCAACTTTTGTGTAACTTTCCCTGTACTCTTGACCACAGCAATTTTAGCATTAGCACCATTGATAAAAGTTAATTGAGGAGGAAGATGGTTCCAGAACAGATTCATGAATGGGTGTACCCCCAAAATCCAGTAGATTGGGTCCATGGGCTGTTGCAAGAAAGGTAACATATCCATTAAGAACTCTCCACCCCAGGGTGGGATTATCGCCTTAATATTTTCGTTATTATATTAATATGTAAATTCTCTGGCCCGGACACTGGCCGGTGCACTGGTTAATTTATATTGTTTTCTTACTGAATCTGTTTCAATAAATCTGTACCCTAATTTTTTTAATTGCTTTTTGGCATTATCCAGTTTTTTTGCCATAACTCCCGTCACTTCTGAGGAAGGAGCCATAATTCCAATTGTATCACCCTTTTTTAGAGGTACAGGATATTTTATCATAATGATCATCTCCTGTTTTTAATAAATAATTCTGGTTTTTAAAAAAAATCAATATTAATAATGTTATTATACCTCTTATTAAAGTTAATATAATCATAGCCTGGTCAGTCATAATAAAAGTTTCACCGGTTAAGTTACCAATATAGTGAAAAAGGATTACTGCCAGGATACTCTTGTTGGTCTCATTGTAAATAACTCCATAAACCGCAGAAGTAAAAAAGACTCCTAACATAAAATTCCAGAATAAAGGAGTAAATAACCCCTGCTGATATTGGTATGTACCTTTAACAAAAAATAATGGCAGATGCCAGATAGCCCACATAAACCCTAAAAACAATACCGCAATTTTAAATCCATATTCTTGCTGCAATTCCGGTAAGGCTACACCTCGCCAGCTTAATTCTTCATGAATAGGTCCAAAAAATAACAGAAATACTGCATAGAAGGGATTCATTTCTGGTGATAAATCAAATTTAAAGTTTCCTGTGAATACAGCATCAATTAATGCTGGAAAAATTCTTATTAGAAGAGGAAAACTAATTATTATTAAATACCACTTCCAGGAAATTCTTTTAAAATCAATAATACTTAGCCAGAAATCTTTTCTTTCTTCTTTTTTATAATATAAATATATTATAAAAAATGTTGCAATAAGTGGGCTTAATAATCCAGTATAAATTACAGTCCCCAGGATTGGTTTGGTAATATAAATAGATTTTTCCAGCAACATACATATCCCAAGAACTACAAAAGGTAACCCGTGGGAAAGCAGAAAAAATATAGTTATTCTCTGCAAATGGTTATCTCTGGACTGCAAAATTAACACCTCTTTTAAATTATTTAAAGTACATCCTCATTTCAATATCATTTTTTTCCCTGTTATATTCCACAAATCCAGCTTTCTTGTAAACAATTTTTGCGGGTTTATTATGTTTATTAACTGTCAACCTAATATAACTCTGATTATAATTAAATTTGTTTTTACCGAAATTAATACCCTGTTCTACAAAATCTTTACCCAGTCCTTTGCCCACTAATTCAGGACTTAAAGCCAGACCAATCTCCATAATATTATGGTAAAAATAATATTCAAACATTCCAACCAGTTTATTTTGATTTAATACAGCAAAACCTTCACAACCTCCGGGACCTTTCATCATACCAGTTTTCGGGTCATGACTATTAAAATAAGGTTCAACATAAATATTTTTTACAAAACCACTATATTTCCAGTTTTTAATCTGATTTAAATAATTCATATCCATGTGAACAAAGTCAAATTTCATATTATAAACTCCTGACTTGTTTCAGCCAATATCAAAATGTGGTGGTAAGATAAATAATCCTAACTTTTCTAGCTCAGTAAAGTTCAAAAAAGACATCTCATTATTATATTTTTTAATCATAAAGGGATCAACAGTTCTCAATGCTGGTTTATAGGAAACCTTATCCTTGATTCTTTTTGCAATATAACTTTCAAGATGTAATGGTAAAACAAACTCTTCTTGAGAGTCTGCAATCATTTCTTTGAGATATGAAACAATTTTAATCAGTGAAACTTCATCTTTGGCCAGTAGCATAACCGGTTTATTTTCATTTCCCGGTTTGTAGCGAACATACCCTACATTTTCATCATCTATTTTAACCATTAATGTTTTTACAGTAGACGTATACGAAACCCAGTCTAAAATCGATTTGCCCGGGAATATTGCCAGTCCTGCCCCCGAAAAATTATCTTTCCATATCTTTTGCAGAAAAGGAACATCTTCTTTTCGGGGCATCCCTGTTTCAATTTCATCATTAATAGTTGGAATATCATTAAGATTTATTTTGATTCCACCATCGGCAAAAGCCTTTTTAATATAACCAAACCTGGGATAATATTCAGGGTGACCCCATAAAAAGGAAATATCATAACCCCTCTCTTTAACCAGTTCATGTCCCTTCTCAATAAGTTTGCTACCTACACCTTTCTTTTGATGATCAGGATGTACTGAAAGGGGAGCAAGATTAACTCCAGAAACCTTTCTATCATTAAAATATAAGGTAAAAGGGTTAAATAAAATATGACCTATTAATTGTTTGTCCTTAATTGCTACCAGGGAAAGTTCAGGGTCGAATTCCCTTCTATGTCTAAGGACATCTATAAGAACTGTCTCCACTATATGGCTATCATTTTTAAAAGCTAGATACTGTAATTCAGCAATCTCAGCATAATCCCCTGGTTTTTCAGAACGAATAATTAAATCTTCCACCTGTTAATCCACTCCCATCCTTAAGTTTTACAATACCACTTAACCCATTTTCTTATCACCATTCCTGGAGAATATATGTAGATAAAACTCGCGGCCGGGTATAAATTCTTTTTCCAGAAATCTCTCTTTAAGTTTAAATCCCATTCTGGGTGTTGCTTTCAATGAAAGTTTATTAAAACTTGCTACCCAGGCTTCCACTTCAATCTCCTCCGGGATCAGTTTAAATAACTCATCTGTCAATCTTTTCCCCAGTCCCTCTCCCCGGTATTCCCTATCAATCAATATAGAAGCACCATAACAAGTATCATATTTATATATACCTATGTAACCAATTAAGTTTTCATTTTCTTCCGCAACCAGTACCTGATAAACATTTTCCCCAAATAAACGGTCTTCTGCTACAGACACATTGGTGATCTGACCAATTGGAATATGTTTTACCCAGTCATGCTCTTTTGTGTATTTACGCGAAAGATTTATAAGGCCATTGATATCATCAGTACTGGGTTTACGAATATTCATAAGCTCCTCCTTTTAGTATCTTTCATACCGGATTATTTTCTTACGTAAGTTAAAGCTTCATCCAGAAGTTGACTGAAATTCGAGGGATACTCATGACCTAAACCTTCTACTATCTGGAATACATTTGCTACATTCCTTTTATTTAACATATCAACAAATTTGCCTGTATTCTCAAAACAATCATCATCTTTATCCCCACAGACAATATAAAATT
>JADQBU010000140.1 GCA_016278435.1 Halanaerobiales bacterium | reverse complement strand
AGATTTTTCTCCACCTGGTAGGGCAGAGTGATATGACCGGCTCCTCCCTTGACCCGGTTCCATTCAGCTGCCGTCTCTACAGCGTGTTCATTCCGGGCCCAGGCCCGGCGGGCTATTCCACCATTAACATCCCAGTCCAGGGCAGATTTAATCACCTGGTCTACCCTTTTACTACCATCGAGAACAAGTCCGAACCCACCATTGAAGGCTTTACCGATGCCAACTCCCCCACCATTGCTCTCCACAACCATGCTCATACCGCGGGCAGCATTTCCGGCAAAACAGTGGATAGACATCTCAGCCATGATATTGCTTCCGTCCCTGATATTGGCTGTCTCCCGGTAGGGTGAATCCGTACCACCGGTATCATGATGATCCCGCCCCAGCATAACCGGCCCAATCTCTCCATTCCGGACCATTTCATTGAATTTGAGGGCAATTTCAACCCTTCCCGGTCCATCAGCATAAAGGATACGGGCTTTGGAGCCAACTACCAGATTATTTTCCTCTGCATCCTTGATCCAGTTGTAATTATCACGATCCTGGGACCGGCGTTCGGGATCAATGCAGGCCATGGCCATTTGATCTGTCTTTTGCAGGTCTTCATCCCTTCCACTCAAACAGACCCAGCGGAAGGGACCATACCCGTAATCGAAACAGATGGGACCCATGATATCCTCCACATATGAGGGGAAGATAAAGCCTTGATCTGTATTCCTGCCGTTTTTAGCAATCTCCTTGACCCCGGCATCAAAGACAGCTTTCATGAAACTGTTCCCATAGTCCCAGAAATAGGCTCCCCGCTCTACCAGTTCTTTGATCAGATAAAAGTGTTTTTCCAGGCTGCGGTCCACCTCTTGCCTGTATTTACCCGGGTCATCACTCAGCAGTTCCCGGGCTTCTTTGAAGGTATAACCTACCGGAGAGTAACCACCTGAATAAGGCGTATGGCAGGAGGTCTGATCAGAAAGTAGTTCAACCTCAATATTATTATCCTTGATATAATGTAGGAGCTCGACAATATTCCCGTGGTAAGCAATGGATATGGCTTCTCCCTTTTTCCTGTATTCCTCAACCCAGTCGAAAATCTGGTCCAGATCATCTGAAACCCTGCTGACCCAGCCCTGTTCATGTCTGGTTTCGATCCTGGATTTATCTACTTCGGCTATGACTCCGATTCCACCGGCTATCTCTATCGCCTTGGCCTGGGCCCCACTCATACCACCCAGCCCTGAAGTTACATAGAGATGTCCGCTTAGATCCTTATCTTCCGGGATTCCGAGAAAAAGACGTCCGGCATTGAGCAGGGTAATATAGGTCCCGTGGACGATTCCCTGTGGTCCGATATACATCCAGCCTCCTGCCGTCATCTGCCCGTAGTTGGCTACTCCCAGGGCTGCTGCTTTGTTAAACTGTTCCTCATTATCAAACATCCCCACCATCAGGGCATTGGTCGAAATAACCCGTGGGCTTTCCGGACGTGAAGGAAAGAGACCCAGAGGATGACCGGACTGTACAACCAGGGTCTGATCCTCGGTCATAATCTGTAGATATTGCTTGATTAATCTGTACTGCATCCAGTTCTGGCAAACCTGCCCCGACTCCCCGTAAGTGACCAGTTCATAGGGGTAGAGGGCAACATCATAATCCAGATTATTATCGATCATTAACTGGAATGCCTTACCCTCAATCGTATTTCCCTCATACTCTTCGACCGGTTTAGCCTTGATCTCTCCAGCAGGACGGTAGCGGTAACCGTAAATACGTCCTCTGGTCATCAACTCTTCCATAAACTCCGGTGCCAGCTCTTCATGTAGACTCTCCGGTATATAACGCAGGGCATTCTTCAATGCCAGCTTAATCTCTCTTTTATCAAGATTCAATTCCCTTTTCGGGGCCCGGCGGATACCCTCCCGGAATTCGGACCGGGATGGCAGCTCCTCCGGTAATTTAATCCGCATAGCATGAGAAATATCAATATTATTCATGGAATAAACCCCCTAAATTAATTATGTTTATTATTAATATAACAGTCAAAAAATAACATCACAGTTTCTTCCAACTACTCATATTCTTAATCTCCCTTAACCTCTTTATAATTATGACAGGCAACAAAATGACCCTTATCTATCTGGCATAACTCAGGCTCCTCTTCCCGGCATTTCTGCAAAACATAACGACAGCGCGGGTTAAAACTACAACCACGGGGTGGATTAATCGGGCTGGGAACTTCCCCTTCCAGAACCACCCTCTGCTGGTATTTCCCCTTTTTATTAACCTGGGGAATTGAAGAAAAGAGAGCCTCTGTGTAGGGATGAAGGGGATGACTGAAGAGATCATCTACGCCACCATGCTCTACTATTTTCCCCAGATACATGACTCCTACCTTATTACTGATATGCTTAACCACATGTAGATTATGTGAGATCCAGAGAAATGTCAGCTTATATTTTTCCTGTAATTCACGCATTAAATTTAACACAGCTGCCATAATTGAAACATCAAGACCAGCTGTGGGTTCATCACAGACAATAAACTCCGGCTGCAAGGTCAAGGCCCTGGCAATTCCCACTCGCCGGGCCTGGCCACCGCTCAATTCATGGGGAAACATCTCGGCATGCTGTTTGGAAAGACCGACAACCTCCAGCAGGTGCCAGACCTCTTCCAACATCTCCATCTCATCCTTTACCCGCCCGTGAATATAAAGAGGTTCTGAGACAATCTCCTCAGCAATCATGCGCGGATTAAGGGAAGAACGGGGGTCCTGTAAAATCATCTGAGCCCGGGATCTAAATTCCTTCAGTTCCCTGCCGTGTAAATCATTAATATTTTTCCCGTCAAAATAGATCTGTCCAGCAGTAAGTTCTACCAGACGCAGCAGGGAACGGGCTACCGTTGTTTTGCCACAGCCGCTCTCCCCTACCAGGGCAAAAGTGTCCTCTTTTTCTATTGAGAAACTGACATTATCCACCGCTTTTACAATCTGGGGACCTTTTCCCAGCAGGCTGTGAAAGATATCATCATTTTTACTAAAATAGGTTTTTAAATTTTCTACTTTAACCAGAGCCATGATTACCTTCTCCTTCCTGACAGCTGACTGCAAAACAGGAAACATGATGTCCCTGACTTTTTAGTTGTAACAGGGGAATATCCTGTCTGCACTCAGACATAACCTGCTGGCAGCGGGGATTAAATTTGCAGCCAGAAGGCGGATTATTGATATCTGGCACCTGGCCCGGTATAGTCGGTAAAATCTCCCCGGTTTCAACTCCCGGCAGACACCTTAAAAGCCCTTTTGTGTATGGATGGAGAGGGTTATTAAATAGTTCCTCAGTTGGAGCAACCTCAACCAGGTGTCCGGCATACATGACCGCAATCCGGTCTGTTATTTCCGAGACTACCCCCAGGTCATGGGTTATATACAGTATTGAAGTGCCGAAGTCAGCAACAAGACCTTTCAGTAGCTCCAGAATCTGGGCTTCAACCGTAACATCAAGAGCAGTTGTCGGTTCATCAGCAATCAGAAGAGAAGGATTGGAGATAAAGGCCATGGCCAGCATAACTCTCTGTTTCATACCTCCACTGAACTGATGGGGGTATTCATTTAACCGGTATTCAGGGTCAGATAACCCCATTTTTTTCAGGATTTCAATAGCCCTTCCCTTTAACTGTGCCCTTCTTTTCTTCTTGCCACTTTTAAAATAAAGAACATCAAGTATCTGGGTACCGACCGTAAAGACCGGATTTAAGGCATTTTGTGGGTTCTGAATAACCATCGAAATCTCCTTGCCCCTGATCTCCCGGTTTATCTTGTTTTCCGGCCAGGACAAAATCTTATCCCCTTTGAAGATAATATCTCCCTCTTTAATCCGCGCTGATTTCGGTAGCAATCTTAAAATAGATTTTCCCAGGGTAGACTTACCACATCCAGACTCTCCCACCAGGCCGAAAATCTCACCCTTTTCCAGACTAAAGCTGGCTCCATTGATAGCCCGGGCATAACCCCTCCGGGTTGAATATTCTACTACCAGGTCCCTTATTTCCAGTATCTTATCAGCTTTATCAGCCATTTGTTTCCACCTCTTTACTTGCCCGGGGGTTAAGGGCGATTCGCAGGCTCTCAGCAAAGAGTGAATAACCCAGCATAGTCAGTGATATAGCCAGTGCCGGCCATAATATCATATAGGGTTCGGTCTGTATATATTGATAAGCCTGTTTGAGCATCACACCCCAGCTTGTATTTGGAGGCTGTACACCCAGTCCCAGGAAAGAAAGCCCGGCCTCCCACATAATCATGGAAGCCATATCCATACCCCCCAGTACCAGAACAGAGGCAAAGATGTTCGGGAAAATATGTTTAAATAGAATCCTGGCTCTTCCTGCTCCCAGAGAACGGGCTACCTCTACAAAGTCTTCCTCTTTTTCGGAAAGGGTTTCTGCCCTGACCACCCGCCCATAACGGGGCATAATCGTCACTCCCAGAATGATAATTACACTGACCAGGGAGGGCCCCACAATAGCCACCAGTACCAGAATCAGAATCATGGGTGGAAAAGCTCTGATTACATCAAAGAAAAATAAAATTATATTATCTAAAAAACCACCAGAATATGCTGCAACCATTCCCAGAATTAAGCCGACGACAACGGAAATAGATAAGCCGCCGAAAGATACATAAACAGCCGGCCGGGCAGCATAGATTATCCTGCTTAAAATATCACGACCCAGACTGTCTGTACCAAAGGGGTTCTGCCAGCTGGGTGACTGTAATCTATTGATAACATCGGTTTCATAGGGATCATGAGGAGCAATCCAGGGAGCAAAAGCAGCTGAAAGTAAAATCAACAGAATAATTCCTCCCCCCAGATAGGTCTTGAAATCCCGTTTCATAACCCTGGTTATCCGATTAATTTTTTTCTTGAAACGAAAGAAACGCTGGGTATTAAACATTCTCTTCCTCCCTTCCTATTCCTGCTGTATCCGGGGATCAAAGATAGCATATGATATATCGGCCAGTAGATTAGCTACCACAAATAATACAGCTGCTATCAGAACTCCACCCCGTACCAGAGGTAGGTCCCTTTCGAAAATAGCATCAACTGTTAGTCTACCAATACCAGGTCTGGTAAAGATAACTTCAACAAAGATAGCTCCTCCCAGTAGACGGCCTACCCCGAGACCGACAACTGCAATAATCGGTTTTATCGCTTTTTTCAGGGCATATTTATAGATTATATAGAACCTGGGCAGTCCAAATGATTTAGCAGTAGCAATAAAGTCGTCACCAAGTGTCTCCAGCATAGAACTCCTGGTTAAACGGGCAATATATCCGGTCCAGCCCACCGATAGAGCCAGAGAAGGTCCAATCAAATGCAGTAGATAACCCCCTATCCCTTCACCGGTCCCCATTACCGGCAAAATGTTAAACTTAACCGCAAAAATAATCAACAGAATACAACCGGCAACATATGTTGGTGTAGAGGCAGTAATAAAGGAAAGTAGAGTTAGAAACTTATCAATAAATGTATTTTCATAATTTGCAGCAAGTAAACCGATGATGATTCCGAAAAAGACAGCTATCCCCATCCCACAGATCGTCAGAGCCAGAGTATGCGGCAGAACCTGTACCACCATCTCCAGTACAGGTAGATCCCGGAAGATAGATTTACCCAGATCACCGCGGATTACCTGATTTAGATAGTGCCAGAAACTTACAGGCCAGG
>JADQBU010000353.1 GCA_016278435.1 Halanaerobiales bacterium | reverse complement strand
TGGCTGTACCTTTACCATAGGTATCTACAACTTTTTGACCAACTTCAACCAGTTCAGACCAGGATGCAGGTGGTTCAGCAATACCGGCTTTATCAAACATTTCAGTATTGTAGAAGAGAAGCCTTGTTTCTGCAATCCAGGGTACCCCAAAATAGTCACCATTGAGGGTGGTGGATTTCAGATTGGCATCCATAAAGGCATCTTTACCCCCGAATTCATTGATATCGATCTTAACCAGGCCGCCTGTACTGGCGAAAAATGGATTCTGGGTAGTACCGACCTGCATAACATTAGCTCCATCACCGGTGGATATTGCCAGAGGAATTTTCTGCATTACTTCACCCCAGCCAATCTCATTGAAGATGACCTTGATTCCAGTCTGTTCTTCAAATTCTTTAGCTTTTTGATTAAACCAGGCAATATTTATTTCTGAGGGAGCATTATTCATGGCCCACATTTCAATTGTTGTTGCACTAACACTAACAGTGACAAAAAGACAGAGTAAAGCCAGCCCTAAAGTAATAAATAAATTCTTTCTCAAATTAAATACCTCCTTCAAAGATTTTAATAGTTTGAATAAAAAACAAGTGCGTTTTTACCACCTCCTGATGATAGTTATCCCTTTGTTGCCCCAGAAACCAAACCCTGTACGATGTGTTTCTGCATCAATGTAAATAGTATTAATACCGGGATAGTACTCATAATACAGGCAGCCATCATATTACCCCAGTGAGCTGCATTTTGCTGAATATAGTCCAGGAGTCCGATCGAAAGGGGTGTAGTTCTCGAACCACTGATGATAGTCGCGAAAAGAATTTCACTCCAGCCCATGATAAAAGAATAGATACCAACAGCAGCAATTCCCGGTTTAGCCAGGGGGATAATCACCCGGAACAAGGCCTGAACACGGGTGCACCCATCGATCAGGGCCTGTTCATCTATTTCCCGGGGGACAGAATCCAGGTAATTTCTCAACATTAAGATTGAAAAAGGCAAGGAAAAAGATGTATAGGTAAAGATTAAACCATAATAGGTATTTGTCATCTGCAGCCCAAATGTATGTTTAATCCAGATAAACATGACATAATAAGGTATTAAAAATAATATTCCCGGCAGCATCTGAGTAGAAAAGAGGGCCATAATATATGGATTTCTGGCTTTATATCTAAAACGGGAGAGAGAATATGCTGCCAGAGTACTGAGAATTATTGATAAAAACATTGTACCTCCACTAATAATCAGGCTATTTTTAAAATAATCAAAAACAGGTACGATATCATTCATGGTTTTATAATTATCCAGGGTGAATGTTTTTGGTATCCAGCTGGGTTCCATGCCCTGAATTTCAAGGGTGGATTTAAAGGAACTGGAGACCATCCACATGTAGGGACCCAGAACAAATAGCAATACCAGTATTATAGCAGCTGTAAAGGCGATTTTGCCTAATAATTTTTTTGCTTTTTTATTCATGGTTTATGCATCCTCCTGTGACCTGATACGGAAGAAATAAAAATAGAGGGCAGTAATAACGATCATTAGTGCAAACAACATCATGGAAAGAGCTGAGCCCAGTCCGTATTCAAAGTGGTTAAATGCCCGCCTGAGAATCAAAGTACTGGGAACTTCAGCTGCCATACCAGGGTCATTACCCAGCATCACATAAAATTGATTAAAGGCATTAAAATTCCAGAGGATATTCATTATAATAAATGTTTTAGTAACAGGTTTTAAATAAGGAAAAGTAATATACTTGAATCTCTGCCAGGCGGAAGCACCATCGATCATCGCCGCTTCATATATTTCCCGGGGAATCGTCTGCAGACCGGCCAGTAAAATCAGAGCTCCGAAAGGCCAACCTTTCCAGATAGCAGCAACTGTTACTGCATAGAGGCTTTTATTCCCCACCAGCCAGATGACATTATCGTGAATCAGTCCAACCGATTTTAACATTTTATTGAGGATTCCAATCCGGGCCTGGAAGATGAAACGCCAGAAGTTAAATGTTACAGTATCCGGTGTTATATAAGGCAGGAGTATTAATCCCCGGACCAGGGTTCGACCTGGAAATGGTTTATTCAGGAGCAGTGCTGCACCAAGACCCATAAAATAACCTATGGTGATGGTCAGGAACCCAAAAATACCTACATTTAACATACTGCGTCCGAATCGTTTGCCAATAGTAGTGACATGTGAAAAACCCTTTGCATAATTTTCTAAACCAACAAAAGGAGCTTTTGTCCAGTCCATGATATAGGTAATATCTAAATCCATAAAACTTATAACAAATCCCCAGATCATGGGTATAATATGGACAAACAACATTGCCAGCACAGCCGGTAAAATTAAGAAATAGGCAAGTCTCTTTTTGTTCATATTATTTACACCTCTTTTATAAGATATCGAACTTTAGTTAATTTTCCGGCATGAATCCCTCTCAACAAGACTAACAGGCATAATTGCAGGAGAATAACTTTTTCTGGGGTTGTTTGCAATACGCAGTAAAAGTTCTGCTGCTTTTAGTCCCATTTCAAATTTATTCTGATGGATTGTTGTTAATCCGGGATCGATATAACTGCTGATTTCAATATCATCAAAACCGATAATAGAAAAATCGCCAGGTACAGATAAATTATTATCCTTGATTGCTTTAATGGCCCCGATGGCGATTTCATCACCCTGGCAGAAAATAGCTGTGGGTTTTTTCTCCATCTTCAGAATCTTCTCCATAGAGGAATAACCACCGTCTTCGGAGAATTCACCCTCAACGATCCAGTCCTGCTTGTATTCCAGATTATATTTATTCAGGGACTGCTGGTAACCCAGTAATCTATCCTGGGCAGGCTTGGTCATCTTTTCACCCATTATCATTGCTATACGGCGGTGCCCGAGATCATAAAGATGTTCAACAGCCATTTCTGCCCCCTGAATATTATCTGATATGACATAAGTAGCATTTTTACCTATAATATCAAGATCAACGAAAACTGTTGGAATATTGGATTTGACAAGGTCATCCAGGGATTTATCAGAACGGGGCATTCCCATCAGGATGGCACCGTCTACCTGTCGGTATCTGCATTTTTCCAGGTAACGGTAGTTATCACCCCATTTACTTGAAAATAGAACCAGGTCATAACCGGCATCACAGAACTTTTGTTCCAGACCATAGATGATACTCCGGAAGAAGGGATGCTGTAGGCCGCTGTTGTAATGGTCCTTGAAAAATATCCCGATTGCATGTGATTTGTTGGTAATAAGGCTTCTGGCGTTAGCATTGGGTCGAAAATTGGTTTCATCGATTATTTTCATGACTTTTTCCCTGGTAGCTGTACTGATATCTTCATAATTGTTAATTACCTTTGATACAGTAGTAACAGAGACATTTGCTTTTCTGGCGATATCCTTGATTGTATCCATAATTATATACCTCCTTATAAATTAAATCGTTTTAGTAGAATAAGACGTTTTATGTCAATTGTTCTGCTTTTTAGTTGCTGACTTTTCTGATGAAATTTTTATTAAAGTAAATATTTACGCGGCCATCTTTCCCTTGATATAGGGCCTACTTGAAGATTATCAAATACCTATTAACTTTTTGCAATTAATTCTTGCTTCATTGGATGAGTATATAGATGTTTTCTATCAGGATATTTACTAAATCGTTTTCGTTATTATATATTTCGATGTAGAGAATAATATTCCTTCTTTTTTTTAGAAATTTTTTTAAAATTTAAATAACGCTCGATTTCCTCTCAATTTTGTTAAATTAGTAGAGGCCAGTGATGTTCAAGAATTATGTCAGGAAATAACCTCTGAGCAGATGGATGGATTAATGTTAAATTTATTTTATACCATAGGCACCTGTATTATGATCTATAAAGATAGGCAGATGTGGTGGGAAAAAAGCAAATATAATAAGTAATATTCCAGCAGCAAGGAAGATAAAAAGACCGTACTTATTTATTGATCTGTATATCTGTTTTTTTAGTATTCTATAACTAACTGCCTGGCAGAAGATCGCCCCCAGAATATAGGAACCTATATCAATCCAGAGGATAGATCTGTTTATAATTGCAGTATACGAATAAAAAATTATAATTATTGTTATCTCAAGTGATAGTAATCCGATAGCTTTAGCCCAGAACAAATGATTAATATTTGTTTTAATATATTTATACTCTACCAGTGTAAATAAGAGAAGAGACCAGTAACCAAGTTTCAGGTGTTCCCAGACACTTTCATTGACAGGAGCAATCAATGCAATAAGGGTGGAATGACCAGACCAGTCATAAACAAAATGGAGAAGTGAGCCAGCAATTATTATCCAGAATACACCTGCAATTTCCCATCGTTTAACATTCATAAAAATTTCTCCTTTCATATTAATAGAAAATATTGCCAATTATAAGTTATCATAAAAGGGGAATAAAAGCAATACGCCGGTAAACCCAGCAAATGAGTGCAACTGCCTTCTTATTTATGATAATAGTAATTATTATCAACATAGCCTGTTTGACCTTGCCTGTCTTATTTCATATACTTAAAGTGAGATACTTTAAGCTGCAAGTAATAAATTTGAGGTGATACACAGTGTTTAAACAGTCTTACAGAATCGGTTCTCTTTTTGGGATCCCTGTCCAATTGCACATAAGTTTTCTACTTGTACTACCTTTTCTGGCCTGGGCCATAGGTAACAACATACAATATATATCCGGGTACGCTAATGTGCCTGTGGATTCTCTGGTTTTAAATCCCTATTTACTGGGACTTATTCTGGCTATTCTTTTATTTTTTACAGTTACTTTACATGAAATTTCCCATTCACTGGTGGCGAGAAAACAGGGTATGACCAGCAACTTCGGGAACAGGAAAATTTATCAGTAAACTTTTAATTAACTTGAAATAGACTAAGGAGGGAAAAATTATGAATAATGAAGAGCATTATGAAAACTATAAAGAGGATATAATTGAGGAAATGAACAGGCTGGAGGAAAAGATAAGTGATTTAGAGGTAGAAATAGATGAATTATCGGAAGAAGAGAAAAAAGAATACAGGGCTTCTATGGAAAAACTAAAAGAAAAATGGAGGGTTATGGAGGATAAGCTTGTTGCCCTGGAAGAGACAAATGCCCGGGCACTTAAGGACATCAAGGATGGGATTAATAGAGCACTGAAGGATTTAAAGGCTTCTTTTTATATTGCTCATTCTAGATTTTATAATAATGATGAAGATAATTAAGCAGATGACTGATATTATTCAGGAGGGTTTATATTGCCAGCACATAATTCGGAAATTAATACTGAAGACTTAAACAGTTTAAAAGATATATTGGCTTGAAAAAATAGATTAAAATCAGATAGTATTTACCTTTATTCTATAAAAATCTAAAAAAACTAGATTTTATAAAAATGTTATTGCAGGAAAAATCTGATTTTTCTCGAAATAAATAAAAGAGAAGAGACATGTTAGATAATTACCTCCGAGCACCTTTCTCCTGTGGCAAAATACAATCTGGCTATGGAGAGGTGCCAATGGGTTGCCGGAGAAATCCGGCGGCCTCCCGTGTTTGGAAAGGAGCAGTATTAAGGAGGGATTAATTATCAAATTTTATCGAGTAAATATGTCCAGAAAAGAGGTTATTGCTGAAGAGGTTACTGAGAAGTATTCTGCATTAGGTGGTCGTGGTCTTACGTCACAGATTATTGCAGATGAGGTAGATCCAACCTGTAATCCTTTAGGAGCCAA
>JADQBU010000004.1 GCA_016278435.1 Halanaerobiales bacterium | reverse complement strand
ATTTGTTATATATATTAAACAAAGTTAAATCTAGATACGGCTTTGATAGAGGATTAAGGGCCTCTCTTAAAAATATGAGGAGAATAGAAATAAAGATACCAATAAATGATGAAGGGAATTTTGATATAAAGACCCAAAAAGAAATTGCTAATAGATATTCGGTAATAAAAGAACTAAGAAAGAAAATAGAGAAATATAAACAACAAATTGAAGATGTGAAAATAAATTTAGATGATATTTTAACTAATTATAAAGAGATTGAAGTTACAAAACTATTTAATTTAAGTCGTGGTCGGGTAATTTCAAGAAAATATATAAATAAACATCCAGGAGAATACCCTGTATATTCCTCAAATACACTTAATGATGGTTTATTGGGTAAAATTGATTCTTATGACTATGACTGTGAGAGTTTAACATGGACAACTGATGGAATTTATGCTGGTACTGTGTTTTATAGAAATGGGAAGTTTTCTATAACTAATGTATGTGGGATTTTACAACTTAAAAACGAAATTAGAAATGTTAGCATAGAATATCTTGGCAATATATTAGATTTCAGAGATATTGCGAAAGGATCTGATAACAAAAAAGTTATGATGCAACAAATAATAAACTCTGGTAAAAAGGTAAAAATTCCTGTAAAAGAAAATGGAGAATTTGATTTAGAAATACAAAAGAATATTAATCAAAAATACAAGTGGATAGAAAGTGTAAAAAAAGAGATTAATAATAAATTAAATGATATTATGAATGTAGATATTGATTATGAGGTCTGAAATAGTTAATTGTTGGTTGTTTGAGAGAATTATTAAAATATCGAGACAGAGAAGATTTATCTTTATTAAAAGAAGTGGAAAGGGACATAGTATCTAAAAGTAAGAACACAAACCAGTATCTGAAGATAAAACGTATATACTAATGATTGAAAAGAAAGGGATTTTAAATATTGGTGATGTAAGATAAGAAGACAGTTTCTGAACCTGATTGGATATAAATATAGTGAAGGCGAATATAATATAATTGGCTAAAATTTGCCTTTTTAGAGAATTGTAATTTTAATTATATTTATTCCATATTTCTAGGAGGGATGAGTAATAAACTAAACTATTTGTTTCATTTTGCTATTTGATTTTGCTTATTTTTACATTGTGAAATCCAATGCTCAGTATGTGTAAAAATCCAGTTAACAGCAAAATTTTGAACTTTTCAAAAAGCGGTAAGATGCCTAACATATAGGGCATAGCTCATGCTGAAAGCAAGGCCAGAAATGTAATGGATGGCCAATTGGAAGAGCACTGGACTCCAAATCCAGGTGTTGGGGGTTCAAGTCCTCCTGCCCGTGCCATTTTTATGTCTATATATTATTTTGGATTTGGATTTGGTTAATGCCTGTCATAACGGTTATTGTAGGCATTTTTCTATTTTTGGAAAACGGAAGAAAATACACAAATTCTGAGCATTGGATTGTTCGAGATTTTCATTATGATCCAGTGCTTAGTTTTTTTATTTCAACTATAAATTTTAACTAAAAAAAGGAGCATTCCTGTACTAAAGAAATAGGGAGTTAGACAAAAAATACCCCATTGGTATAATACGGAGTAGCAGTAACTGGTTTCTAAATATACCAATTAGGTATCTATAATTAAATAGTTTTAATATATGAAACTAAATTTTAATTATAGAAAATAAAAAGAAGGTATTAATTAAAATGAGCCGAATAATATTAATATAAAACATTTATATTTGGGATTTAACTATTTTAGGAGGAAATCTATTGAATAAAAATTATCACTCGTCGACTATTCAGAAAGCTATAGATGTGCTTAATTTATTTTCTGGACATAAAAAATTATCATTTACTACAATAAAGGAAAACCTTGGTTTTAACAAATCTACTCTCTTCAGGGTTTTATATACTTTAGAAATTAATAATTATCTTAATAGAGATGAACATGGAAAATATGAATTGGGTGCAATATTTTTTGTACTGGGAAATCAATTTTCGAGAGAAAAAAACGTTAAAAAATTTGCCAAACAATACTTAAAGGAACTTTCAGTTAAAACAGGTTTAACAACTCAACTGGGTGTATTAGATGGTCTTAATGTAATAATACTTGATAAAGTAGACCCGCCAAATAGTATAAAAATGTATTCAAAAGTAGGTGCAATAGTATCCCCACATAGTACAGGTCAAGGAAAGACACTTCTTGCTTATTCTAGCACAGTTAAATTAGAAGAAATATTAGAATTTCACGGTTTAAAAAAATTTACAGAGAATACAATTACATCAAAAGATAAACTATTAAAAGAATTAAATAGTATCCGGGAAAAAGGTTATGCAGTAGATAATTCTGAACATGAGAAACATATTAAGTGTGTGGCAGTTCCGATATTGAATGATAAAAATGATATTGAAGCTGCTTTAAGTATTACAGGGCTAGTTATGGATTTTGAAGATAGAAAGACTATAGAAAATTATTCAGAGATACTTAAGGAAACTGCCTTAAAGGTTAAAAAGAAATTAGGTTTTGAATAGTTAGTAATAAAGGAGGTTGATAAATGTGTATTAAAGGTGTTTTTCCTGTACTAGCAGCACCATTTAAAAATAATGGGGACATAAATTTTAATGATTTAAGAAAACTTGTTAATTTTCAATTATTTTCCGGGGCAAACGGTGTTACTCTTTTCGGGTTTGCAACTGAGTTTTATAAATTATCCGGTTCAGAAAAAATAGATATGTTTAAAATTGTTAAGGATGAGTTAAAGAACAGAGCTCCTGTTATTGTGACGGTAAATGAGCAATCTACTAGATTAGCAGTAAGCTTTGCTAAAGAAATTGAGGAAATAGGAGCAGATTATTTAATGTTACTACCTCCCTTTATAATGTCAATTAGTAAGACAAGTTTTTTAAAACATGTACAGACAGTGGCACAGGAAGTAAATATCCCAATTATTTTACAGTATTCTCCCGTTGAAACAGGGACTGAAGTGGGGACAGATACTCTTGTCAGATTAATGGAAAGTAAAAAGAATTTACATTATCTTAAGATTGAATCAAAACCACCTGGTCCTATTATTACAAAAATACTGGATGAATCTACTATTTCACCGGGTATATTTGTAGGTTATGCAGGATTGCAAATGATAGATGCTTTGTTAAGGGGAGCAGTGGGTGTAATGCCGGGGTCATCGCTTGTAGATGTTTATACAAAAATTTATAATCATTATATTTTAAATGAAATTGAAGCTGCTGTAGAACTTCATGGAAAGCTTGTTCCCTTAATTAATTACATTTTCCAGTCTATAGAGATGATTATCAAGTGGGAAAAAGTAATATTGAAACGCAGACATATTATTTCTACAGATTACTGCCGTACACCAAATTATGAACCTGATCAATATGAAAATAATTTATTTGAGATATTATATTCAAATTTATGTATTGGTTAATTGTAGTAAAGTTGGTTTCTTTGAGTTAAGAGATAAACAAGCAATAGAAATAAGAATGATTTGAGGTGTAGATACATGAGTAATAGCTCTCTAAAATTGCAGTGCACTAAGTGTGATAAAAAATATAAATTAATAAATAAGTTAAACTGTGAATGTGGTGGCATTCTTGAAATAGTTGGTTATGACTATAAAAGAGTGGAATATAATCAAAAGCCTGTCAAAGTATGGGACTATAAAGATTTGTTACCAGTTAACGAAACAAAAAATATAATAACACTTGCAGAGGGTTTAACTCCATTAATAAGAGCTAAAAATTTAGGTTCAAAAATTGGCTTAAAAAATCTGTATATAAAGGATGAGACAAGAAATCCAACAGGAAGTTTTAAAGACCGACCTACTTCAATAGCTATTAGTAAAGCATTAGAGTTAGGAATTAAAACAGTTATTCTTGCTTCATCAGGAAATGCAGCAACTTCTGCTGCTGCTTATGCAGCTAAAGGTAATCTTGAATGTATTTTATGTATACCAGAAGATACTCCTGTAGAAAAAGTTACTCAGGCAAGGATTTATGGTGCTCAGATTAATAAAATTCAGGGCAATTATAGTAACTCTTATAAAAAAGCACTGGAGTATGCAATAAAAAATGAGTGGTTTAATGTTACTTCTACATATTTAAATCCATATTCAGTAGAAGGTGATAAAGTAATAGCATATGAACTATTTAATGAGTTGGAAGCTGTTCCCGACTATATTCTTGTACCAATTGGGGCAGGCCCTTTACTACATGGTGTATTTAAAGGTTTTGAAGAATTAAGGGCTTTAGGATTAGTAGAAAGTTTGCCTAAAATGGTTGGGGTACAATCTGAGGGTTGCTGCCCAATTGTAGAATCTTATGAAAAAAATCAAAAGGAAGTTTACTCCTGGTCAAAAACAATAAATACACTTGCTTCAGGAATTAATGATCCATTAGTTGGATATGAAAAGGACGGGACTTTTACTCTTGATACTATTTATCAAAGTAATGGTTATGCAATTAAGTCTGATGATAAGTCTACAATGAAAGGGTTATACAGTTTGGCACAAAATGAGGGAATTTTTGCTGAACCAGCAGGTGCTATTGGTGTAGCCGGGGTACAACAGTTATTAAAGAAAAAGAGGATAAATCCTGAAGATATTGTAGTAATTTTAGTTACTGGACATGGGCTTAAAAACATGAAAGTTTTTAAGTAATTTCCGTTAATCATTTAATAATATTTAGAAAATTATTACTAAATTAGGAGGTTTTATATTTATGAGAATTGAAAAGAGATTGGAAAGCATTGGTATTGTTTTACCTGAACCCCCTGAGCCTGTTGCTTCTTACATACCTTATAGGATAACAGGTAATCTAGTATATATTTCTGGTCAGGACTGTAGAGTTAATGGAGAATTAAAATATAAAGGTAAAGTAGGAAAAGAAGTATCCGAAGAAGAGGCTTATGAAGCTGCCAAAATAGCTGTGATCAGATGTTTATCTGTTTTAAAAAGTGCGATTCAGGATTTGGATAAGGTAGTTAAAATTATTAATTTACATGGTTATGTAAATAGTGCTGAAGGTTTTACAAGACAGCCTATGGTAATTAATGGAGCATCAGATTTGTTGGTGGATGTTTTTGAAGAAAAGGGAAAACATTCAAGATGTGCACTGTCGTGTAATGAATTACCATTTAATACACCTGTTGAAGTTGAGATGATTGTTGAAATTGTATAGATTAGTATTAAAGTATTTATTTGAAAAGGGATGATAATATTATGTTTGACTTAGTATTAAAAGGTGGTACTATCTATGATGGTCTTAATACAACACCGAAATATACTGACATTGGAATAATAGAGGATAGAATAGTAAGTATAGGAAAAATAAAAGATGAATGTGCTGGTAATATTATAAATACTTCAGGGGCTGTTATTTGTCCAGGTTTTATTGATATGCACAGTCATGCTGATCTTGCACTATTAAATTCACCTCTGAGTAAACCAAAAGTATTACAGGGAGTTACTACAGAAGTAATTGGTAATTGTGGGTTTAGTCCAGCACCCACCTCTGAAGATAATTTTGATTTACTTCAAGAATATCTACGTCCCACATTAGGAAGTATGGTAAAGTATTCAAGATTTGAATCCTTCTCTGATTTCTTATCAGCATTGTCTTCATTAAATCCTTCTGTTAATGTTTCCTCATTGGTTGGTCATGGAACTTTACGTATAAAGGTTATGGGATTTAAACGAAATAAAGCAAATGAAAAACAACTGGAGTTAATGAAAATGGACTTTTTAGAAAGTCTTAATTCAGG
>JADQBU010000339.1 GCA_016278435.1 Halanaerobiales bacterium | reverse complement strand
TTCCCTCAGGGGTTACAGAAGTTGAGAAAAGGGCTGTTATTGATGCTGCTCTGCAGGCTGGAGCCCGGGAGGCATATCTAATCGAAGAACCTATGGCAGCTGCTATTGGTGCTGACCTACCTGTGCACGAACCTACTGGAAATATGGTTGTTGATATCGGTGGGGGCACAACCGAAGTTGCAATTATTTCTCTTGGTGGTATTGTAACCAGCAGATCCATAAGGCTTGGTGGGGATGAGATGGATGAAGCAATTGCCCAGTATGTAAAGAGGAAGTATAATTTGATGATAGGGGAAAGGACAGCTGAAGAGATAAAGATCAGTATCGGTTCAGCTATGGTTGAAGATCCAGAAGCAACCAAGGAGATAAGAGGAAGGGATCTTGTCAGCGGGTTACCAAAAACAATCGAGATAAATGCCGAGGAGATTCAGGAAGCATTACAGGAGCCTGTTAATAATATCATTGAAGCAGTAAAGTTGACCCTGGAAAACACACCACCGGAACTGGCTTCTGATGTAATGGACAGGGGGATAATCCTGACAGGTGGAGGGGCCCTGCTTGATGGTCTTGATCGTCTGCTGAGAAAAGAAACACAGATGCCTATCCATCTGGCAGATGAGCCGCTGGACTGTGTAGTTAAAGGAACAGGTATCGCCCTGGAAGAGATCGATGCCCTGAAGAGGATTTTGATCACCCCAAGAAAAATATCCTAGGGGGAAAATACATTGAATAATATCGGTAAGAGCATGATTGTGGTCCTGATAGTATTAATAGTTTTGCTGGGAGTAATGAGATTTACTGATTCCCGGGGGATTAGTGTGCCCTATCTGGGCTGGCTGGAGAGGGGAATCTTTAATATAACCGGACCAATTTTTGATTATTTTAGTAAGGTCTATAACTGGGTAAGCTCTTTCTGGTATGGTATTTTCAATACAGGAGAGATTCTAAGGCAGAATGATCAGTTGGAAAAGAAAGTTGCAGCTTTGAAACGGCAAATTCTTCAGTTGGAGGAATTTAAGCGAGAAAATAAACGGCTGAAAGAGTTACTTGCTTTTAAGATTTATGTTGATGAATACAAAGTTAAGGGAGCAAGGGTCATCGGCTACAGCCCTTCAAGTCTGAAAAATATTATGATGATTGACCGGGGTACTAATGATGGTATCCGGGAGAAGATGCCGGTTATAAGCTATAACGGTACACTGGTCGGCAGGATAAGTTATACTGGCAGTAATACCTCACAGGTACAGCTTGTCAATGATCCGGAATTTGTGGTGGGAGGTATTGTGCAGAGGGAAGAGTCCAGGGCAATTGGACTGGTAAATGGACAGCCTGATAAGCAGGATACTGCCATTATGAATAAAATTTCCTGGGATGCCGATATAAAAGAAGGTGATCTGATTTTAACATCCGGATTATCCAATAATTATCCCCGGGGACTTCCAATAGGCAGTGTTACAAAGGTTGAAACAGATAACTACGGACTTTCCCTGAAGGCAGATATAAACTTATTCCTGGGATTAAAGACCATCGAAGAGGTACTGGTAATCACTGAATTTTAGTTTCGTATGTCAAATAAATATGGAAGGGGGGAGGGAGACAGGTGCAGTATTTCTTTTTCTTTCTGATTACCCTTATTTTACAGGTTACAGTTTTTTCTTTTTATCCTCTGGCCGGTGTAAAACCAGACCTTTTGTTAATTTTTGTTTTCATAACCGGGTACTTATCAGGTACCGGGGCCGGCGCCGGAGGTGGATTTTTCGCTGGATTTATCCAGGATATTTTACTGGGTGGAATGTTTGGAATTAATACTTTTATCAAGATGATAATTGGAATTTTAAGTGGATTCTTTTCAGAACAATTTTATAAACGCAACTATGTTCTCCCTCCTGTTTTAATTTTTATAATGACGATTTTTAAGGAATTTGCTGTAATTTTTACTGCCGGGAATATGGCTGCAGGTTTAATGCTGGGAAATTACTTTAAATCTGTTGTTCTGCCGGAGGCAATTTATAATGCGATACTTGGCCTGGTAATCTATTTTGTATTCTTCAATTATATATATTCCGGAGGCAAGCATTATGTTTGATAGATTGAAAGTTTTTAAATATATTATTCTTGCTTTCTTTTTATTACTGATTCTCCGGGCCGGTCACCTCCAGATAGTAATGGGCGATTACTACCACGAACTCTCCAAGGGAAACAGGATATCTCTCCGTCCCATAAATGCTCCCCGGGGGAAGATACTTGATACAAATGGAAAGATACTTGTTTCAAATAAAATATCCTATAACTTATATCTCCTTCCCAATGAAATTCCACCTGATATTCCGGTTGATAAATTACTGGCAGATGTGGCTGCATTAATAGATATAGATCTTGAGAAACTGGAGGCAATCTACCGGGAAACTGAAGAAAACTCCAGAAAAAAAGAAGCAGTTTTACTGCAGAGAAATATATCTCAGGAAATGATGGTTATTATTGAGGAGAATGCTGACCAGTTGCCGGGAATACTGGTTAAGGAGTCATCTGTAAGGGATTATGTTTATGATTCAACTGCCTCCCACATCATTGGTTATGTTGGTGAAATAAGCATAAATGGTTTAAAGAATTTTAATAATGAAGGATACAATAATTATGATGCAAATGATATAGTCGGGAAGTCAGGCATAGAAAGGGAATATGAGGCTTATTTAAAAGGGACAGATGGGGTAAAACAGATTGAAGTTAATAACATTGGTGAACAGATCAGAACCCTTGGTACAAACCCACCTCAGCCGGGAAATAATCTGATTTTAAATATTGATTACGACCTACAGAAAAGAGTTGAAGAATTGTTATCCCAGCAGCTGCAGAAACTAAGGGAAGAGGCCGATAAGGATCCTGAGATTAATAAGCCAACCGGGGCAGCATCTATTGTCATGGATCTAAATACAGGTGCGGTCAGGGCTATGGCCAGTGCTCCCGATTTTAATTTGAATGACTTTGCCCTGGGTCTGACAGCAGAAAGTTACTCAAATTTGATTAATGATCCCCTTAATCCGCTGTTGAACCGGGCAATTATGGCTGCAGTTCCCCCGGGTTCAATCTTTAAGCTGGTTACCGGGACTGCTGCTATTGAATATCTTGATGTTAATGCCGATACAGAATTTGTTGATAAGAACGGACAATTTTATATCCCTCACTGGTCAAGACCCTTTAATAACTGGCATGAGGGTGGTGAAGGCAGACTGGATTTTACCAGGGCTATTGCCCGTTCCAATAACATTGTTTTTTACTCGCTGGGCTATAGACTATATGAAAAGTACAGAGGACAAAAACTGACTGAAACTGCCCGCAACTACGGACTTGGGGAAGTAACCGGTATTGATCTCCCCGGCGAAAAGTCCGGACTGGTTCCAGACCGGGAATGGAAAGAAAAAAACTTTAATGAGGGTTGGTATCCAGGGGATTCCGTCAATCTTTCGATTGGTCAGGGAGGGTTGCTAACGACTCCCATCCAGTTGATCGACATGGTAAGTGCAATTGCCAATGATGGCATTATGTACAGGCCTTATCTAGTAGACAGGGTTATAGATAATGAAGGAAATTTAATTTT
This sequence comes from Halanaerobiales bacterium, assembly GCA_016278435.1. GTDB lineage: Bacteria > Bacillota > Halanaerobiia > Halanaerobiales > JADQBU01 > JADQBU01. Next base: position 2,243 of record JADQBU010000339.1, on the reverse strand, counting down.
TGAGCAGAAACCAGATATTAGAAAGAAACTGGACTTTGACCCTGAAGTCTATCAAATACTGAAACAGGGTATGACAGAGGTTACAACTTCCTCTTATGGTACAGCCCGGAGTATATTCGGTGATTTTCCCGTCAGGGTAGCCGGGAAAACCGGTACGGCTCAGACAAGTATCAGTAATGCCAACCATGGTTGGTTTGTTGGTTTTGCACCTATCGAAGACCCCCAGATTGTTGTGCTGGTCTTTATTGAAAACGGTAATTCCAGTTCAAATACCCTGTCTGTTGCTGCTGAGATATTCAAGAAATATTTTGGAATAGATGAAGAAGATACCAGCAAACAGAAGGAAAACCTGATTACCAAAGAAGAGTTTTTAAATCCCAAAAACCGGTTATTTGAATTTCTACAGGATGTTTTTTCCGGCGGGGAGTAGCAGGAATTTTTGCTTTATTAGAGAATATATAAATAAATGGCTGGCAAAGGGGACTGTAATATGAATTCTGCTTTTACTTTCAAGGTAAATACCAGGGGTGTTTTACTAAATTTAAATCCTGAAGTAAAATTTGAAATATTAAAGGAAGAACTAAAGAATCATGTAAACGGTGCCAGCACTTTTTTCGCAGGGGTGGATCTTTATTTAAACATTGACGGGTGCTGCTTTCAAGCCGATCAGGTCCGGGAAATAATGGATATTATCTCAGGTTATCAGGATGTAAATAATATTTATTTTACCAGTAAAGGAAGTTCCAGTAAAAATGAAAACAGGTATAAAAGAGATACAGTATTAATCAAGGGGACTTTAAGATCTGGGCAGAAGATAAAATATCCTACAAATATCGTTATTCTGGGTGATGTAAACCCCGGTGCAGAGGTAATTGCCGGAGGTGATGTCATAATTCTGGGAAAACTAAGAGGGGTAGTCCATGCCGGGGCCAGGGGTATGGTTGAGGCTCAGGTTATTGCTTTTAAATTACAGCCGACTCAGGTCAGGATTGCTGGATATATTTCGCGCTCTCCCGAAGAAGGAATAAGTTCAGAAAAACTCTTTAAACCAGAAAGGGCATATGTAAAAGATAGTGCAATAGTTGTTGAGGAATTAAGTATATAAGGAGGGACAAAATTGGCAGGAAAAGTAATTGTGATTACATCCGGTAAGGGCGGAGTTGGGAAAACTACTGTTACAGCAAATCTGGGGACAGCCCTCGCTATGGATGATAACCGGGTCTGTTTAATTGATGCTGATATTGGCTTGAGAAATCTTGATGTCGTTATAGGTCTTGAGAACCGAATTGTCTATGATATAGTAGATGTCGTTGAAAAAAATTGTCGCCTGGAGCAGGCTTTGATTAGAGATAAAAGGCATAATAATCTATTTTTGCTTCCGGCCGCCCAGACCAGGGACAAAACGGCAGTTACTCCTTACCAGATGAAGGAATTAACCAACACTTTAAGAGAAGATATGGATTATATTATAATTGACTGTCCGGCAGGAATCGAACAGGGATTCAAGAATGCAATTGCTGGAGCAGACCAGGCTATTATTGTGACTACTCCTGAAGTTTCTGCTGTCAGAGATGCAGACCGAATAATTGGCCTGCTGGAGGCTGAAGGTTTAAAAGACCCTGATGTGATCATTAACAGGATCAGGATGGATATGGTGGAAAAAGGAAATATGATGGATATTGATGATATGATCGAAATACTGGCTATTAATCTGCTGGGGGTTGTTCCAGAGGATGAATACATAGTTGTTTCTACCAATAAAGGTGAGCCGATTGTTCTACAGGATAAGACCAAAGCTGGACAGGCCTTAAAAAATATTGCCAGACGGATTCAGGGCGAGGAGTTACCTCTTATGTCTCTGGAAAGAGATACTTTAGTTAAAAAAATCAAAAGAATAGTCGGTCTGGCCTAAAGGAGGTTATTATGATAAATCTCTTGGAAAAATTAGGTTTAGTGAAAAGTGAAAAGAAGAAGAGTAAGAATGTTGCCAAGGAAAGACTGCAGTTTATACTGGTTCAGGACAGAATAAAACTTTCACCAGGCGAGATGGATTCTCTAAAAAGGGATTTAATAAAAGTTATCCAAAGATATATCGATATAGATGAAGACAAAATAGATATGGAGGTTAGCAGACAGGAGGAAGTAATGGCCATGGTCGCCAACTTTCAAATAAAGCGCTCTGGATAAGAGGTATTAATTAAATGCACTGGGATAGAAAACTACTAAAACATCTAAATATATAT
>JADQBU010000061.1 GCA_016278435.1 Halanaerobiales bacterium | reverse complement strand
GTGCTGTCTGTCTGTCGCCTTTCCTACCACTACAGTTCTGGTAAGATCTGAGCAGTAACCATCATAAACCACACCAAAATCCATCGTTACGAAATCTCCCTTATTTATCTCCTTATCACTGGCAACACCAAGGGGCATTGCTGCTCTCTTACCGGAAGCAACAATAAAATCAAAAGCATTCTTCTCTCCACCGGCTTTTTTCATAAAATATTCCAACTCCAGGGCAATTTCTCTTTCTTTGACTCCTGTTTTATTATATCAAGTATATAGTCAAAGGCCTGTTCAGTAATATGAATTGCCCTACGGATTTTTTCTACTTCATCTTTTTCCTTGATAATACGTAATCTTTCAACAATTCCACTGGTAGGAACCAGTTCAATACCAGTAAATTTCTCCCTGTATTTCTCTACCTTCTGATAGCTAACATTAGCAGAATCAAAACCTAATTTTTCTATATTCTCATCTTTAAGTATTTCGAACAGCTTATCTTCAAGTTTAGAACTAATCTCAATAATATCATAGCCTGCTACCTGATTTTTGGCCTGTTCTATGTAGCGAAAATCAGTTATAAAGTAGTTATTTCCCGGTATGAAAAGAACTGTAGCATTTGTACCTGTAAATCCAGTTAGATAAAAGTAGTTAACAGTAGAATCAATTATCAAGGCCTGAAGACTTTCTTTATCCATCTCTTCTCTTATCCTGTTAATTCTATGTTTCAAACTAATAACTCTCCTTTGTTATAATATTTTTAATCTTTTTCAGGCTTTTAAGTCCGTACACTTCCGGTTCCCTGATACCGAGCATATTTAAATTCGGTCCATGAATAACCGCAATCTTGTTCATTTTAATCCCTCCAGCACCATTTTTGCAATATTTAAATCAATGCCGGTTTCGACAAACGAATTACCTATCTCATCAAGAAGTATCCAGTGCAACTTGCCTTCTTTTATTTTTTTGTCATAATTGAAGACTTCTAGCAGCCTTTCAGGGTCCTGTTCAATTTTCTCTGGTAATTGATATAAATCAAATAATTTTTCAGTCCGGTACTGTTCTTCTTCTGTAAGATAACCAAGTTTACAGGATAATCTACTCGCAAATCTCATACCAAGGGCAACTGCCTCCCCGTGATTTAAAGTTCCATAACCAGATAGTGCCTCCAGCCCATGTGCTACTGTATGACCGAAATTAAGAAGAGCTCTTTTTCCTCTTTCTTTCTGGTCAGCCCGGACAATCTCAGCCTTAATAGAACAAGAAATCCGGGTTATATGTATTAGTGAATCTTCATTAAAAGCAAAAATTCTGTCCCGGTTTTCCTCTAAATAGGAAAAAAACTGAATATCGGCAATCAATCCATATTTTATGACTTCAGCAATACCAGTTGTCATCTCTCTTAGAGGTAGTGAATTTAAAAGATTTACATCAATAATCACCAACTCTGGTTGATAAAAAGCACCGATTAGATTCTTGCCGGCACTGTGATTAATTGCTGTTTTCCCACCAACGCTACTGTCAACCTGAGCCAGTAATGTTGTTGGAATCTGAACATATGGGACCCCCGCATATAGGTAGCAGCAAGATAACCGGCCAGATCACCAGTTACACCACCTCCAAGAGCCACAATCAGTTCATCCCTGTGGAAACTATTTTTAATTAATTTATCATATCCCTTTTGCAGGTATTCATATGATTTAGCATTTTCCCCCTGCGGAAGAATAAAGCTAATCACCTGAAACCCACTTGCTGTAAGAGATTTTTTTAAAATCTGTCCATAAAGATTAAAAACATTCTTATCACTTACCAGAAAAATCTTTTCTCCCTCATATACTTCCTTGATCAAATCACCGGCACTTTTTAACAGATCAACCCCGATAATGATATCATATTGAATCTCTTCTGGAACCGGATTAACCCTAATCCTCTGTGGATTAGCCATATTTATTATCATCCCCTGTAAATAACAATCTCTTATATTACCCTTCCTCTACAAATTTGTCTTTCAAAATTTCAAGTATCTGACAGACTACCTCCTCCGGTGTAATATTATCTGTATTTATTTTGCTCGAGAATTGATTATAATATTTTTCCCGTGCCTCCAATAATTCTGAAATCTTTGTAATCGGCCGCTCTTCAGATCCAGAAAGTAAAGGTCGTTCTTTAAAGTTGACTCTTCTACTAATTTCCCGGGGTGAGGCTTGTAACAACACCGGAATAGTCTGTTTTTTTAATAAATCACGGTTATGGTCTGAAATTACAATACCCCCTCCTGTGGAAAGGATTAAATTATCATTCTCAAAAATCAAATCCTCCAGGACTTCAGTCTCCATTCTGCGGAAGTATTTTTCTCCATAACCGGAAAAAATCGCAGGAATAGAGATTCCTGCTCTCTCAACTATAAGTTGGTCCGTGTCAATAAATTTATACCCCAGCCGTTCCGCCAGGAGACTACCAACTTTAGTTTTTCCAGTTGCCATAAATCCTACCATTGATATTATCATTATTATTCCCTGTTATTTCCAGAAAGAAATCTCAAATGTTTAAGACTGAACTCCTTTTCTCCCATCAGGCCATCAGGTTTATAGATCATAATCAGAATCAAGAACAGAGCCAGAAGAACCTGACTTAAACCAAACATCTGTGGTAGCTTGAATCCGAAAAGAACCATTCCTTCCTGGATTGGCTGTAAAATCTCCAGCATAGCTGTTATAATAGCTGCACCCAGAATCGACCCGGTAATACTGGCCACTCCTCCGACAACCATCATCATTACAATCTGGAATACAACCAGTAAATCAAATGAGGAGGGACTGATAGTTAGAATTAGATGGGTCCAGAGCGCTCCACCGACTCCGGTGAAGAAACTGCTGAACATAAAGGCAAATGCCTTGTATTTTGAAAGATTCACACCAAGAGCCTGGGCTAAACCCTCATCCTTACCGATTGCCTGAACAGCTCTTCCATATTTGGAAGTCATCAGAGTCCACATTAAATAAACCAGTATAACGACAATAGCGAAAATCCACCAGATATTTGTATAAGGAGGGGCTCCTCTTAAACCGGTAGCACCATTGGTTATAGCTCTGACATTCTCGGCAATATTAATCATAATAACATTGATACCAAGAGAGCCAAGTATAAAGTAATGACCTTTAAGCCTGAAAGCCGGTAAAAGGATAGTAAAACCAATAATTGTGGCAGTTATCCCGGCAATCAACATAGCCGGTAGAAAAGGAAGCTGCATCGTCTCCAGCCAGTGGGGTAGGTTTAAGGCTGAAGCTTTAAAGCTAACAGGTAGAGTAACCAGTGCCGTAGCATAACCACCGGCCAGCATTAACCCTCCATGTCCCAGTGAAAATATACCGGCATACCCATTTGTTATATTTAAACTTAAGGTAAGGATAACATTTATTCCAAACAATAATACAAGACGGTGATAATAACCGCTGAGATTGTTCTCCAGAAATAATAGTATCAAACCAAGTACCAGAATTCCTCCAATACTCATAATCTTTCTGTTTTCCAGTATACTCTTATTGGTATTAACATTATTTGTATTTGTATTTGTATTCATATCTATCCTACTCCCATTTAATATTCGTTCTAAATAAGCCTGTGGGTTTAATAAATAAGATAATAAAGAGTATTAACCAGACAAAAAGCGGTCTAAATCCTGAAAAAGTTGAAGGCAAAAATGCAACAAACAGAACCTGACCCACTCCCAGTATAAACCCACTTATTGCTGCACCGGTTATATTTCCGATACCGCCGAGAACAGCTGCAATAAAACCACTGATACCCGGCAAGTAACCCATCGAGGGTCTAACATTCCCATACTGCAGGCCCCAGGCCACACCAGCAATAGCCGCCAGGGCAGAACCGATAATAAAAGTAGCAACTATAATTGAATTACTATTTATACCCATAGCTTCAGCAGTAGTCTTATTGTAGGATACACCCCTCATAGCTATACCGAGGTCAGTATTTTTTATAATTAAACTTAAAATTATAGTCAAAATTGCAGTAAATATGAAGATTATCAGATTTAAATCAGTAACCAAAATATCCCCAAAAAAATGTATCCCCTGTAAATATTCGGGGGTCGGAAAAGGTCTGGACCTACTTCCATAAATTAGAATAAATAGACTCCTGATTCCAATAGATGCTGCCAGTGAGGTAATAAAAAGAGTAATATCACCTGAACCCCTTACCGGTCGGTAGCAGAATCTTTCCAGCAAAAGTCCTGCCAGAACCGAAGCTACAACAGCGAGAATAATTGCAATCCAGAGGGGAGCCCCCAGCAGAGAGAGAACAAAAGTTGCTGTAAAGGCGCCGATCATAAATACCTCTCCATGGGCAAAGTTTATTAAACCCAGTACCCCATAAATCATAGTATAACCCACAGCCAGAAGAGCCAGCATACTACCCAGACTTAAGGCATTCAAAATTTGCTGCAAGATATATGTCAAACTCATTAAACCATCATCCTTTCACTCAATTCCTGGATATTCCAAGGTAGGTTTCCTTAACATAGTCATTATTTTCCATCTCTTTTGAAGCCCCTGACAGAACAATCTTTCCTTTTTCCATAACATAAGCTCTGTCAGACAGCTGTAAAGCAAGATTAACATTCTGCTCAACCAGTAAAACAGTCGTACCTTCTTTATTTACATCCTCCAGGGTTTCGAATATATCTTCTGCTATAATAGGTGCTAACCCCAGAGAGGGTTCATCAAGTAATAATAATTCCGGATTTTGCATTAAAGCCCTGCCAATTGCCAGCATCTGCTGTTCTCCTCCTGACAGTGAAGAAGACTCTTGCTCTCTTCTTTCGGCCAGACGGGGGAAAAGTGTAAATACACGTTCCAGTCGAGTATCAAAATCATTTTTAGGAGTAATATAAGCCCCTATCCGCAGGTTCTCATAAACTGAAAGATTACCAAATACATCCCTACCTTCTGGAGAATATCCGATACCTTTTTCGACAATCTTGTAAGGTGGCAATATTGATATATCTTCACCCTTAAATAACACTCGCCCCTTCTGAGGTTTTACAATTCCCATAATTGTTTTTATTGTAGTTGATTTCCCTACCCCATTTGCTCCGACCAGGGTAACAATCTCTCCCTGATTTACATGCAGGGAAATGGACTGTAGTACATTAACTTTAGCATAACCTGATTCCAGATTTTCCAGGAAAAGTAGACTTTCCCTTGAGTTCCCCTTCCCATTACCCATCAAACCAAACCTCCTTATTCTCTTCTTTACCGGGAATAACTTTTTCCCAGATATGCTTCTATTACTTTCTCATCATTCTGAACTTCTTCCGGTTGACCTTCTGCTATTATATCACCCTGTTCCATAACAATAATCCTGGTGCATATATTCATTATAACTCTCATATCATGTTCAACCAGAATAGTACTGATCCCTAGTTCTTCGTTTATCCACTTAATAATTTCAACCATTTCATCGGTTTCGGCTGGATTCATTCCCGCTGTAGGTTCATCAAGCAGAACAATCTCTGGTTTCATTAGTAAAGCCCGGGTTATATCAGTTTTACGCTGAATGCCGGGAGGTAGATCATTTACAATCTCATTACGGTAAGCAAGTAAACCAATATGTTCCAGCATTTCATCGATTTCTTGATCATAGCTTCCTTCTGCTGTAACAAATTCCTTCCTGTGAAAAATACTGTCTAATAGATTATAATCATTGCGTTTATGAAAGGCTATCCTCAGATTTTCGGCAACCGTCATTCCAGTCATCAGTCTTATATTTTGAAAAGTCCGGGCAATTCCAAGACCAGCGATTTTATCTGCTGATAGAGCAGTGATCTCTCTGTTTTTATATAAAATAGTCCCAGCA
>JADQBU010000154.1 GCA_016278435.1 Halanaerobiales bacterium | reverse complement strand
AAATATTTATACACTTTTTCGCATAATTTTTATTTTGAACTTAATTATATAATTTAGTTTATAGATTTGTCAAATATCATATTATACAAGTGCCAGAGGGAACCTCCATTATTAATTTTTTTAGCATAAAAAAATCCACCTTTCTATATTTTTGGTGGGAAAGCTGGAGGATTAATATATACAAGATTAAGATGTAAATATCTAATAATCCCTGTCATATCAGGGATAAAAAATGGTAGGGCTAACAGGATTCGAACCTGTGGCCTACAGATTAGGAATCTGTCGCTCTATCCTACTGAGCTATAGCCCCACATCATAGTGTTTTACTGTTTATTTTTTATCTATGTAATATCTTAATATAATTATTAACCTTTGTCAAGACTTGTGAATAACTGGAGTTTCCCCAAAATCAAAATTACCATCCTATCACTATCATTAACATAGCAACAAACCAAGCAAGTTGAGTTGTTGTGAGGCTGCATTCATGTTTGCTAGTTAGATAAGTTTGGTATAATTAGTCATAGGCGAGATAACCTACAGGTTTATCCATATTTTTGACTGTTGATAACTTTTGGTTGACTTACTTTAAAAAAATGGGGAAACTCTATTTGTGAATAATACCTGCCCTATTGTGAGGGTATTTTTATCTCATCATACCTTTCAATTATTATTCCTACTACAAGCCCTAGAACAGTATGGGGTATTATCAAAAGAAAATTAGGTAAGGGAGTAAGTAGACTTGCCCTGGTTAAATCAAGTGCCATAAACGTACCAAAGAGAACAATATAAACAGAAACTCCCATAATCAGGCTCTTTATAACCGGATAGTCATTATCGGTTTTCCTGATAATATAAAGAAATAGTACCCCCATTAGTCCAGCAGTAAAAAAGTCTGTAAGTATCCCAGTAGCAAGACTCAGGGGTTCAAATATATACTCTTTACTTACAAAATATCCTGCTGCAATATGGATAAAACCATATTTGACCCAGCCAAAATAATGGAAGACCTGAGTTATGATTAGTTTGGGAATATTACCAATAAAACCTGCTATAATGCCAAATATAAGTATATCCCTTCTCATTTTTTCACCTTCTTTAATCATTTGTTTGTTCTGGGAATAATATAGGTTCAAAAAATATCATTTTGTTAATTTTAATGAGCTTATTTTTATTATACCAATAAATTAGTAAAAATATTTGTTTATAAAAAACTATCTTCATTTTCAGAAACAGTTTTATTAGTTATTCCAGTTTTACTCTGGCACAATATAGCCGAAGGTTTCAAACTTTACCGCTTTTCCTCACAACTGATTCCTCTGGCCAACCACCCTGCGGGACAGATCTGGGATTATACCACTGTTTTCGCTGATAAATTTGCTAAAATAGGAAAGATCATCAAAGAACACAATTTAAAAGTAAGTTCCCATCCCGGGCAATATACAGTTATAAATACCCCTGATCAGAAAAAATTCGAAAATGCTGTCCGCGACCTCATCTATCATGACAGGGTATTATCGGCCATGGGATTGGATAAAATGCAGTAGGTAGAAGCCAAAGAGAAAGATAAAGCCATCTTAAAACTTTGGCAGGATATCAGTTTTACTCCACAATCTATCAGATAATCCAGAAATATAGATAGAATCAAAAAAGTTCTCCCTGAATCCCCCGACAAACACTCATAACACAGGGATCCAGAGAGAACTTTTATTTAAAAATAACAAACATCTGCTACCTAGATAGAATTATTATAGGCAGGAATATACATCTGCTCATAATAATCTTTAACCATCCTCTTGGCTGAAAAGCGCTCTCGTGATGTATTAATACTATCTCTCATCATCTCAATCCACTTATCTCTATTGTCATAATAGGTCGGCATAACTTCATCTAACAATACTTTGTAAAGTGCATCGAGATCATGTTGGTCCTGGTCTTCTCCCACATAGCCGTCACCAAACTGCCAGCCATTTTCACCATGATTGCAGGCTTCCGGCCACCATCCATCTAAAATACTCAGGTTTAAGACCCCGTTCATAGCCGCTTTCATACCGGAAGTACCACTTGCTTCCCTGGGTTTTATGGGATTATTTAGCCAGACATCAACACCTCTAATCATATTCTGGGCAACTTCTATATCATAATCCTCAAGAAACACCACAGAGTTAGGGAATTTTTTAGTCATCTGTATCAGGTTAAAGATTATATCCTTACCCTCATCGTTTGAAGGATGGGCTTTACCGGAAAATACTAATTGAATTGAACCATTTTCCAGGTACTGATTGATAACCTCAGGTTTACGAAAGATCAAATCAGGCCTCTTATAACAGGCTGCCCTGCGGGCAAAACCTATAGTAAGTTTATCTTCCTGCAATCTTACCCCGGTTCTTTTTTCAATAAAATTAATCAATTCAGTTTTAGAGTTCTGATGGGTTTCCCACAGTTTAGGTCCCTTTATATCGATCCCCTTTAACCCAGGATCAATCCAGGTGTTCTGATGTACACCATTAGTAATACTGATTATCGGTGCCTTATCACTTACATTTTCATACATCTTCTGAGTAGTTTCTCCATGTAGACTGGAAACAGCATTGGCTTTGTATGATAACCTCAAGCCTGCTATTGTCATATTAAAAGGGTCGTCTCCAATCTGTATCATCTGCTCTCTGGTTAAACCATTATATGCTCCCATGTAATCAAGCAGGTCAAGACTATGGGATTCATTACCGGCCTGCACCGGGGTATGTGTTGTAAAGACTATCTTTTTTCTGGTGTTCCCCCAGGCCTCTTCAAAACCGAGCCCTTTCTCCATCTCTTTTTTAATTAATTCAGTGGCACCCAGTACTGCATGCCCTTCATTGAAATGATAGACATCTATATTATAACCCAGTTCGGGCAAAGCCTTAACTCCACCGATTCCCAGAATAATCTCCTGGGCTACTCTTTCCTCAATATCACCCTCATATAACCGCTGAGTTATCCATTTATTATTTTCATTCTCAGGTAAGTTTGTATCCATTAGATACAGGGGAATATTGTTAAATCCCTGAAGTTCCCAAACCTTACAGGTAACAACATCATTTTTTATATTGACATCGAACTTAACACCGGTGTCGAATAAGTACTTATACATGTCATCATTTTCGGGAAATGTATCATATGGTCTATCATCACGCCCGACAAATTGTTTGGTATAACCCTTTCTCCATAAAATACCTACTGCTACCATCGGATAATCCTGTTCTTTAGCAGACTTTATCATATCTCCAGCCAGAATTCCCAGTCCCCCGGCATAGATATTTAATTTATTGTTTAAACCATATTCCATACAAAAATAGGCTACAGATGGTTTGTCAGTATTCGCCATATATATTTTACCACTCCTTTTTACTTCCTTATACTATATATTATATAACTACATTTTTTTTGATAATTGTCGGGAAATTTTCTTCTCCTCTTAAAACTTTTTCCGGAGTTATAACCACATTCTTATCCAGTATAACATTGTTTAGTCTGGAATTTTGCCCAACTGTTGATTTTTGCATCAATATACTATTTTTTACAACTGCTCCTTTTTCAATTTTTACTCCCCTGAAGAGCAAACTATTTTCTACATGGCCCTTGACTATACATCCATTGGCAGCCAGGACATTCTTTACTTTAGAAACGGCTGTAAACTGGGTAGGAGGTTCATCTTTTGATTTTGTATATATAGTCTTTGTCATGAAAATATCCTTCCAGATCTCGGGGTTAAGTAGTTTTAGATTAAATTTATAGTAACTTTTAATGGAATTAATAATACCCAGGGCTCCGGAAAAGGGATAACCATGAATATTTAACCTATCCAGATTACCGATGATCCCATCTTTGATAAAATCCCAGCGGCCCATGGAAACACATTCATCAATTATCTCCAGAAGAAGTTCCTTTTTCATGACAAATTTATTTAAGGAAACTTTATCATAATTTTTTAAATCAGAATTAACTTTCAACTCTGTAACCCGGTTATTTTTATCGGTCTTCAGTATCGAACATGTCGATTTATCCTCAAGGGTCGGCATCTGTTTATAAACCAGGGTAATATCAGCTCCGGATTCTTTATGGGCCTTAACGATCTCACGATAATCAAGGTTACATACCATATAAGGGGTAGAAATTATGACATAATCCTGGCTACTGCGGTGAATATAATCAATATTACTATAAAAATTTTCAATATCACCTTTATAAAATCTGTTATCCCCATATACCTGAGCAGGTGGAAGTATAAAAAGCCCATCCCTTTTACGGTCCAGGTCCCAGACCTTACCAGGTCCTATATGGTCCATAAGAGAGCGGTATTTATTCTCCAGCAGGATACCAACATTGGTTACACCCGAATTAACCAGATTTGATAGGGGGAAATCTATCAAACGGTACCGGCAGCCAAAGGGAATAGAAGCCAGTGAACGAATTTCGGTTAATTCTCGCATGAAATCTTCTTTCTGGGCATTATTAATAATTCCCATAACATTTTTCACAGCTAATTCCTCCTTTCCTGAACTAATTACTATTCTAATTCAAAACCAGTATCAATCGTTGTACCCTCTGGTATTTCTTTTCCTTCACCGATAACGGTAATTTTATTATGTTCATCTGTTCCATAACTAATCTTACAATTAGGCCCAATTGTAACATCCTGACAGATTACAGCTTTATTTATATATGATCCTTTTCCTATTGTAACATTGGGCAAAATAATAGATTCCTTAACTATAGCATCCTTCTCAATTATGGTATCAAAGAAGATAACAGAATCCTCAACCTTACCATAGATTTGACTTCCCTTATTGACCAGGGAATGTATTACATCTCCGTCAGGCGAAATATATATAGGTGGCAGATGTGGATTAACACTGGAAATAATCCAGTCCCTATCATAAAGATCCAGTTCAGAATTTTCCTCCAGTAAATCCATATGTGCAGACCAGTAACTTTCTATTGTTCCTACATCCTTCCAGTAACCATTAAAACGATAGGCATAGATACTCAGTTTATCTTCCAGCATCATGGGAATTATATTCTTACCAAAATCACCACTGGAATCTGGATTACGGGTATCTTCAACTAGGTATTCCTTCAAATATTTCCAACTAAAAATGTAGATGCCCATAGATGCCAGATTGCTTTCTGCATCTTCTGGTTTTTCCAGAAACTCTTTAATCCTGTCATCTTTATCTGTATTCATAATACCAAAACGATTGGTATCTTCCCAGGGAACTTCCATAACAGCTATTGAAACATCAGCATTCTTTTCTTTATGATATTTAAGCATCAGGGAATAATCCATCTTATAGATATGGTCACCTGATAAAACAAGTACAAACTCTGGATCATAGGTTTCTATGTAGTCTATATTCTGATAAATAGCATTAGCTGTTCCGGAGTACCAGTTCGCACCTCGCTTTCGATCAAGATAAGGAGGTAAAACAATCACACCACCATTCTGTCTATCTAAATCCCAGGAGCTCCCGTTTCCAATATAGGAATTGAGAACCAGCGGCTCATACTGGGTCATAACACCTACAGTATCAATCCCGGAATTTGCACAGTTACTGAGTGGAAAATCGATTAATCTAAATTCTCCTCCAAAAGGGATAGCTGGTTTGGCCAGCTTATCTGTCATAACTCCTAAACGGGTTCCCTTACCACCGGCCAGAAGCATTGCAATAATTTCTTTACCGGGCAACTAAAACTCCTCCTTTCAGATTTTGGTCAGCTTTAGATAAGTTACTCCAAGCGGAGGTAAATCCAGGGTAACTGAACAGGGTTGATGATGATAATTCTCATTCTCCGTACTGTAAACCATGTGTTCTCTGGGCCTTGTTCCCCCGAATTCCTTCCAGTT
>JADQBU010000178.1 GCA_016278435.1 Halanaerobiales bacterium | reverse complement strand
TGCGAATAACTGAGCTTATCAAAGTTTTTCTCCAATAATAAGGGGTTGGCCCGATCATATCCTGTTCATCTTTGAGAATAATAACATATCTCAGGTTATATTCCTTTTCAAAGGCAATTCTATATAAATTATAAAGCATTTTCGCCTTGATAATTTCCTCTCTTAATTTACGCAGTCTCTCTTCTGTTATGTGAGATTTCTCATGTGATTTTTCAGATATTCTCAACTCTTTTTCAATCTTTCCAGGTATAATTTTCAGGGCATCTATACATTCATCAATCTCCCTTTTAATCTCTTCATAATCTGTCTTTTCCAGGAGTTCCCTATAATTCTCTATCATCTTACTATTTTCTCGCATTTCATTCTCAAGCCTGTTAAGATCATATTGATAATTGTCTATATCCAGTAGAATGTCTTTAATCTGTTCTTTTACACTAGCTATCTGATACCTTTTATTTGTAAATGCCCCATATTCAGTAGTTAAATCACCCAGGAAATCTCTGTAATTTTCAGCAGCATCATAGGCCTCTTTATAAGCAGCAAGATTGAGTGGTAGATACATTTTGTCGGTAATTTCCCTGACCTTTTCTGCTATTTTTTTCAGAAATTCATATGCTTTCTGTGCTTCCTTTTCCGTTCTTTCCACTTCCTGCTTTCTATTTTCAAAATCCAGTCTGGCTTTATGGACCATATCCTGTCCTGTTTCAAGATTGTCTTTTGCCGGAACCTCGTCTAACTCCTTTTGTATAACTATTAATTGTTGCTCATATTTCTCTATACTTTCTGTGTATTCTGTTAGCCTGGCCTTGATTAATTCAATCTCTGATTCCAGTTTTTTGATAATTTTCTGTCGGTATTGCTCACGAGCTCTTATCCCAATATATTTGGCCTCAAAGGAGCACTTGCTTTTCCTTTTAAAATACCTATATTATATTCGCCTTTTTCATTTAAAAATGTCAGAGAATCCTTTTCATTCAATACAATACTCTTTAAGGCCTGATCAATAACAGCAGGTGTTATCCTACTATCCTCTATTTTTTCAGGCTTCAATAATAATGATAGCTCATGTGTCATCAACTGTGGCTCAGAAAAAATATATTTATCAGCTATTCCCTTACCCATATTAAGTATATCTTCCCTGTATTCTTCGGGGACTATCACTGCATCCAGAAGTCCCATATCCAGCAATCCTTCTTCCAGAATACCCCTTGTTTCTGGGGAAAGTTGTTCTTGAAAATCAACAGCTTTATATAGAGGAATAAAAGGAATATCGGCTTTCATCATTCTTTCTCTATTTAAAACAACCTTCTCTTCACGCTGAGGTTCAGGCTCTTTTCTCTGCTTCCATTGCTCAAGTTCAACTTCTTTCTGGTCAAGCTCCTCCTGCCAATTTGTTTTATCTGATTCTAGACGGGAGAGTTTTTTATGAATAGCACTCTCAAGTTCATTTACTTTTTTTCTAAGCTCAACGATTATATCATCATATGTTTTTCCTTCACCATAACTGCGTATTATCCTTGTAATATCAACTATCTCTTTCTGAGACAGTTTCAATAGGGTATTATTTTTCTGCCATCTATATGCTGCCTCCAGGTACTCTTCACGAATTTCATCAAAATAATTTTGAACCCTGTCCAGTTCCCTGAGGGCATACTTTTTTCTTTTCTTCATTTCATCAAGAAGCTGTAGTGTCTGACCATACTCGTGCCTCTGTTTTTCTTGCTCTGCCAGCTTATCCCGGCCCTGTGCAATTCTATCACGGTATCTTATCAATTCATTTTTAAGATAGGTGAAATCATATTCCACAGGCGGCCTTTTACTTATCTCTTCACTGGCAAAAGCATGTTCATCAAAATTACATTCTTTTGCAAGATCAGCCATCTCTTTTAAGATCTTATCTATTTTTCTACCCAGAACCTGATAATCCTCTTCAATATTTTTCAGTTTATATCTTAGTTTTCTCTCCCGTTCTTTTTTATCATCCAGAATTTTATTCTTTTCCTGCTTCCTTGTTTTTAGCTCCAGCTCTCGTTCTTCTCTTTGATCAAGCTCCTGTTTCACCTGAAAACTATCACGTTTTTCCAGTTCCTGTTTTTTTTGGTCATATAGTTTCTGGTCAGACCTCAGCAACTCCAATTTTTTTTCAGCCTCTAAATGAGCATTATTGTATCTTTCCAGTTCTTCTTCCTGTTTTGCAAACTCATTCCTGCTATCAGATAGTTCCTTTTCAGCAGAAAGATAGTTCTCTGCTTTTTCCAGGAGAACAATAGTATTATACCTATCATATTCTTTTTTTAATCTATCTGCTGCATCTTTACTCTCTCTCAAGGTCTCTAGCTGAGTTTTTATATTATCCATATTCTCAATAGCCTCTGACATAGGCCTGAGGTCTTCATCAGATAGTGGTTGAATAGCATTATTCATAATATCATAAATAACAGTTGGCTTAAAATCCTTGGATAATTTTGGGGTCCGTAGCTGGACCAGCAGTTTTATTAGTTCATCATATTCATCTATATTTTCAAAACCAAAAAGTAGTTTATTGACCATCTCCATATAATTCCCCTGTCCATCATGAACTTCACCACCATCAGCAATCCGATTTTTTAATTCCATTTTACTATATGGCACTTTATCCCCTATATCTTTATATAGCTGAAAATCTTTTCCTATTCTCCTACCATCTGTAATAGAGAAACCCCATGAATTTAAGGGTTTCCCCCTCCTGGCCTGAAACCCCATACCGATAGTAAGGTATCTATATGAATTCTTTTTAACAAATTCCATATAAAGATAGCCAGTTCGCTCATCCTGACCAGTATCTTCTTCTCCCAATAGATAATTGTCCATTTTACGGGCCCGGGAACCAAAAGGATCCAGCCTTTCTGGACTGCGATTACCATCAAGTAATAAGGGTATAAAACTCTGCATTGTTACTGATTTACCGGAACCATTTGATCCTCTTAATAATAATCTACCATTTGAAAAGTGAAATTCTTCCTCATCATAATACCAGAAATTTATCAAGCCAGCCCGATTTATTACCCATTTATCTACCACTAGTTCTCACCCTCTGTATTAAAATCATCTGGATAGCTACCAATAATCTTACCTGCTAAAGGGAGTATCGTAATTTCTTTTCTGTTTTCATCTATCTCCAGCATGTTGAAGTATTTCATATAAAGCTTAAGCTCATCATTTAAATTTTCTAAAGTCATCTCCCTGAATCCCTTATTCCAACCAGAACAATAACGCTGTCTGCATAAAGTAACTATATTGTTAAATTTAAGTTCAGAGATATTAATTGTATCATCTTCCTTTTTATTAATATCTCCTTTATCCAGCAGTTCTCTAATTATCCCATTTAGCTGTAAAATAATATCAGATATATTTTTATTATCAGGAAATACATCTTTAAAATACTTGCTTTCATCAAGGGCGATAAAGGCACCATTTTTGTGAACATGAAGCTCACTATCCAGTAAATCCTCAATATCTTTTCTTAACATATTGCGAAAATTCTTGATATAAAGATAATCAACATCATCTACTCCCTGATTATAAACGACAGGGGACATAAAAAGCCGCCTGTAAACCCTGTTTCTCCTGACTCTTCCCCGATCACGATCCAGATCTAGCCATTCCCCGTTTTCAATATCTTCATACGTATTATAATCCATAATATTACCGCTAAAATTCTGCACAACATATTTTGAAAGCCCGGTGTTTTCATAAAGAACTTCTCCTTCATAGCTTGTCATAAAATTAGAGTCAAGACCATCGTTTGTTTTTATCAGGTTTAGTTCCTCTGCAAATCGCATTACTTTAATAAGGTGGCGACGATGATTATATAAAGTCCAATCTACTTTCTCAGCACTATTTTCAGGAAAAATACCCTCTATGAAATCTGTTAACTGTGAGAGAATAAACTGGTCTTCTGCCCCTTTATCCTCTAAAAAGGATAAGAGTAAACAGAAAAAGGAATATTCGATTTTATCATTAAAATTATCAATACCCATCCATGGTTCAGGCCTACCCGGTAGTTTTTCCATCTTTATCAGATAAGGATTAATAATCACCCGGTACCCCAGCTTGTCCTGAACAAATTCTTTAAAATCAGGATAAACATCCTTAATATGATAATAGAGTTCCTTATCCTCCTCTTTACTAATCCAGTATTCTTCCAGCAAAATCTCCAGTTCTTTCATCAGAATCCCTTCCTAGATAGCACTTTCTTCAATTTCTCTTTCGTATTCTATTTTCATTTCTGCTTTGGCATCTAATTTTTTATCTTTCAGCATAAATTCAATCTTATAAGCAGGCATTTCTAAATTCCCATCTTCAGACTTCAGGATACAACGCTGATCATTTTCTGGTTTGATAAGTTTAAACTCCCGACCATCCTCTGTCTTTCCTGTATAATCAAAAGAAGCTGTACCTTTTCCTATCCATTTTAAAAGTGTTATTCTAACATGAGATGGAACAAGAGGTAATTCTGTAAAATCTATAATATTATTAATGATGTAACTGTCCATTACTTCCTGCTCCTGCTTTCTCTCCTGAATATACTTTTTAAGAAGTTTCTCCTTCCTTTTTGACTTGTCCACTATTGGTGTTCGTCTGGTACTTTCCCTATAATGCCTGATCCGCGGTTTAATTTTTAGCTCAAGTGCTGCTTCATCAAATATCCCGCTGTTAATACTTTCAGTCTCCCGGTCTATATTTCCTTTAATATGACGGGTATGAAAAATACCAAAAGTTAATGATGAGAGCTTATGTGCCTCATCAATATCCCGACAGGACAAAAACATTTTACAAAGTTTCCTATATTCTTCTTTACGGTTAGCTGCACTATTCCGATTTTCAATAATTTGTGAAGCAAAACGGGTAATCTTCCTTATTATATCATTTGTGATTTCAAATAACTTAACAGCTTCACTTTCTGTCTTATTGCCACCCAGAAACCAGTTCCGGAAGTTTTTCCATCTTCCTTTTATATTTTCTATTAAGGTTTCATCCGTTACCTCACTATTATCAAGCCTTGGAATAGATTTCTCGTATTTCCAGGCCTTTTCCAAAATCTTTTCAACTTTTTCTTCTGGAAGGTTTTTAAGTGTCTCTTCGATGATATAAAAATTCTTCTGTAGTTCCTTTACAAACTCTCTTAAGTACTCTATTATAGCATCTTTATAAGCAATAAATTCCTTTGTGCGCATTAATTCTTCAGCCTTCAAACTGTAAAAACTGCGAATATAGTCCTGATAATTCTGATTCAGGCGTTTAAAATCAGTATTTAAATCCCTCCACCAGGGACCCACTACTTTTATATCCTTCCCTGCCATACTGGAGATTTTTAATACTTCATCTTTAATACGTTCAAAAAGCGTCGGCTCCAGCGAAGCCCCTTCAATAAAGATATTTTCGAGTTTAATTGTCATCCGCTCAATCTCTACGGAATATTCCGACAACTGATATCTAAACTGTTTATTACGAAACTCTTCAATTGTAGACGCTTTTGAGGTATCCTGCATGGCAACAAGATTCCCCCATTCCAGCAAAACATCCAGATCCTGTTTGCACTGCTCAATAGTATAATCCTTAAACATCTCATTTTTCTTTAGTTCCTCAAATACCTCTTCCTTATACATCCAGTATTTTATCTTTTCATACTGATCATAAAAATATCTTAATATAGGTCGGTAACGCCATACATTGTCTGCAGTAAGATATTTTGTTTCTGTAACTGGTTTTATTAGTTTAGAATCAATATTCATAATATATACCTCGATTATTTTAATATATTGATTTAGCACAGATGATTAAGAACTGCCCTCAACAATTTATTAAGAATGAGGAGGGCAGTTCAACCCATGTCTATTTTAAACAATCTCATTAACAGTCTTATATTTA
>JADQBU010000199.1 GCA_016278435.1 Halanaerobiales bacterium | reverse complement strand
CAGGGAGTAACGACTATACTCTTTACCCCCCAGGGTCAGAAACTGGATCAGGATCTAATAAAAGAATTTAGTCACCAGGAAGGATATACCTTAATCTGTGGCCACTATGAGGGTATAGATGAAAGAATCAGGGAAAATATAGTTGATAAGGAAATATCAATTGGTGATTTTGTTTTAACCGGGGGTGAATTGCCGGCTATGGTCTTTGTAGATGCAGTGGCAAGGATGATTCCCGGTGTACTTGGTGATGAAGATTCCATGAAAGAAGATTCGTTTTACCATGGATTACTGGACTACCCTCATTACACACGACCCCGTGAGTTTAACGGGATGAAGGTTCCCGATATTTTGCTGAGTGGTGACCATGGACGGATTGAAGAATGGCGCAGGCAGAAGGCATTAAAGAGGACATTTTTACGTCGGCCTGATTTAATCAGAGAAAAAGAGCTAACGGAAAAGGAAAAAGAATTACTAAAAAAAATAAAACAGGAATTGGAAGGGAAAAATGATGGGTCGAAATGAGTCGGAAATATATCTGGGTTTGATTCATTACCCTATTTTCAATAAAAAAGGTGAAAAGATAACTACCACAATTACCAATCTTGATCTCCATGATATCTCCAGGGCTGGTAAGACCTATGATATTAAAAAATATTATGTAATCAACCATCTTAAATCCCAACAGGCAATTGTTGAAAGGATGAAAAAATACTGGACCGGAGGTTATGGGGCAAGGTATAATCTAAACAGGCACCAGGCATTTTCAGTACTTGAAATTGTTGATACCCTTCAGGATGCTATAGCAGATATAGAAAAAGAGACAGGTAAAAAGCCTGAATTAATTGCAACAGATGCCAAACAATTTCCCAATTCGATTTCCTATCGTGATATGCGTGAATATATATTTTCTACAGATAACCCTTTTTTACTGATTTTCGGTACAGGCTGGGGATTAACCGGAGAAACCCTGGATTTATGTGATTATATTTTAGAACCTGTTTATGGAAGAGGTGAATTTAATCACCTTTCAGTCAGGAGTGCAGCTGCAATTATACTGGATAGGCTTTTATCAGCAGAATGGTGGAAATAGTTAATAATTTGTGTTATAATAGCACCTGTGATTATGCAATGTAAGGAAAGGAGGTAGATTATGAATATTATTGACAATATAGAAAAACAGCAACTTCGGGACGATGTGCCTGAGTTTGTTCCTGGAGATACTCTTCGACTTCGGGTTAAGGTTGTAGAAGGTGGTAAGGAAAGAATACAGGTTTATGAAGGTGTTGCTATTAAACGTCAGGGTACAGGTGCCCGGGAAACTGTAACTGTTAGAAAGATATCTCATGGTATCGGGGTTGAAAGGACATTTCCTCTTCATTCACCTGTTGTTGAGAGAATTGAAGTCATCCGTCGAGGTGATGTACGCCGGGCAAAGCTTTATTACTTACGTGAACGCCGCGGTAAGGCCTCAAGAATTAAGGAAAAAAGAGAAAAAAGATAATTATTTATTTTCAAACCTTCAGACCTACTTAAAACAATTTTAAGTAGGTTTTATTTTAATACAAAAAAAGGTGATATTATGATAAACTGGTATCCCGGTCATATGGCAAAGGCCAGGAGAATATTAAAAGATGATTTAAAACTTGTGGATCTTGTTATTGAAGTTCTGGATGCCCGTATACCTGAAAGCAGCAGGAATCCGGACCTACAGGAGATTATTGATGAAAAAGAACATATTATTATTTTGAACAAATCTGATCTGGCTGATCCGGGAATAACAGCTAGTTGGGCGAGATATCTAGAAAATGCCAGAGTGATTCCTACAGATTGTCTAACTGGTAGAGGGCTATCAGACCTGGTTAAAGAAATCAAAAAAATCCGCCATGGTATTAACAGGGTTCTGGCGGAAAAAGGCAGAAAAAACCGGGCTATCCGGGTGATGATTATGGGTATACCCAATGTTGGGAAATCTGCATTAATTAATGCCCTTTCTGGTTCCGGAAAGGCCAAAATTGGTGATAGACCAGGTGTTACCCGGGGAAGACAGTGGATATTAATCGATGAAGGGATAAGACTTCTTGATACTCCGGGAATCTTATGGCCCAGGTTTGATGATGAAAATGTAGCCTATAAACTGGCTCAGACCGGAGCAATTGATGAAGACAGATTTGATGCAGAAACTGCAGCTTATAAGCTAATCAAATATATCTTAGAGAACAAACCTGGACTAATGGAGGAGAGTTTTGGATTAAATCTTGAAAACTTAGAGCCTTATGATGTATTTTTAAAAATCGGGAAAAAACGGGGCTGCTTAATGAGTGGAGGTAGAGTGGACAAGGAGCGTACCGCAAATTTAATATTGAATGATTTTCAGAAAGGTAGGGTTGGACCTTTAACACTGGAGGTACCTGTTGATGAAAATTAATGAATATACAATTGCAGGATTAAAAAAACGTTTAAAAAAGATAGATGTAGGAGAAGATATTATAAATGAAATGTTAAACGACCCCAGAAAAGGTGTAAAGGAACTTGCACTTAGACATCGGAAGAAAATTAATCGCAGGAAAAAAGATTTACGAAAATGGCGGGAGAACCAACAGAAACAGTTATCATTACATGAAGCTGGGTACCGGTTGATTGCCGGACTGGATGAAGCCGGCAGAGGTCCACTGGCAGGTCCTGTTGTTGCTGCAGCAGTAATATTCGATTCTGAGGTTAAAATTGTTGGACTGGACGATTCAAAGAAGTTAACAGAAAATAAGCGAGAAGAATTATTCCATGTTATCCAGGATAAAGCAACTACTTTTGGAATCGGAATAGTTGATAACAGGATCATAGATAAAATCAATATCCATCAGGCTACCTTTCTGGCCATGAAGAGGGCTTTAAATAGTATGGCAGTTAAACCTGATTACACCCTTGTTGATGGTAATTTACAGATACCTGGTCTGGAAATTGCCCAGGAGGCAGTAGTTGACGGTGACAGTCTGATAAATGTTATTTCAGCTGCTTCGATTCTGGCCAAGGTTACTAGAGACCGAATTGTTATTGAATATGATGCTGAATATCCCGAATATGGTTTTGCTAATAATAAAGGTTATGGAACCAGCGAACATCTCTTTGCACTCCGTAAATATGGACCTACTCCTTTACATCGCTATTCATTTGCTAATGTGGAGCAAATTAGCAGAAAGGCCGGTGATGCTGTTGAATAGTAAGAAACTTACTAGAGGAGCGATGATTGCAGGACTTTATATTGTGATAACTTATTTTCTGGCACCTGTCAGTTTTGGACCTTTACAGTTCCGGGCAGCAGAAGCTCTGACCGTTCTACCTATAATTTATCCGGAAGCTATACCGGCCCTTTTTATCGGTGTATTGTTTGCAAATATAATTGGCGGTCTGGGATTAATAGATATAATCTGCGGTAGTTTAGTAACTTTACTGGCTGCTTATATGACTTACTATTTTCGGGATACAATCCTGGCCTATCTTAGTCCAATTGTTTTAAATGGTCTGTTAATAAGTATTTATCTACATCTATTATTTAAATTACCCTACTGGTTTACTGTTATCCAGATATCCTTTAGTGAAGCAGTAGTTATATTTTTGATTGGTTACCCACTGGTCAAATATTTAAAATCTAATATGAGGACCTAGAAAACTGTCCGGTTCAGGCTACGGTATTGAACTGCTTCGGCGATATGGTTTTCTTTAATTTTGTTAAAACCTTCCATATCAGCAATTGTCCGGGACATACGCAAAATACGGTCATAGGCCCGGGCACTTAATCCCAGTCTCTTAACTGCATTTTCAAGAAAGAAATTACTTGTATTATCTATCTGACAGTACTTGGGTAGTAGTTTGCCCTTTAACTGTGAGTTGTAATTAATCTGTTCGGTCTGATAGCGTTTTAATTGAATTTGCTGTGTTCTTATAACTCTTTCTTTAATTATGGTTGAAGATTCCCCACCACAATCTTCAGTAATTTCTTTGACTTCCAGAGCCGGTACCTCTATATGTATATCAATTCTGTCCAGTAAAGGTGCTGAAATTTTCTGGCGGTATCTCTTGATACGCGTAACTGAACAGGAACATTCGTGACGTTCATCACCATAATAACCACAGGGACAGGGATTCATAGCTGCTACCAGCATTATTTCAGCAGGGAAGGTTGCAGTCATTTGTGACCTGATAATTGTTACTTCTCCTTTTTCCAGTGGTTGTCTTAGTAATTCCAGGACACTCCGCTTAAATTCGGGAAGTTCGTCCAGAAATAAGGTACCGTGATAGGCGAGACTTACTTCACCGGGAGCAGGAATTCTTCCACCTCCAATTAATCCAGCCTGTGATATACTCTGATGGGGAGAACGGAAAGGCCTTCTTTTTATCAGAGAATTTGCCATTCCCATTGTACTATAGATTTTGGTAAGTTCCAGAGCTTCTTTTTCTGTTAGTGGAGGTAAGATAGTACGTAATCTACGGGCCAACATAGTTTTACCTGTACCTGGAGGGCCGATCATTAAAATATTATGTCTGCCAGAAGCAGCTACTTCCAGAGCACGCCGTGCTTCTTCTTGCCCTTTGATTTCATTAAAATCCAGTTTATACTGTTTTGTTTTATTATCCTCATCATGTCTTATTTCAGGTTTGTTAATAATTCCACCATTAAAGAAATTAATTACATCTCCCAGTTTTTGTACGGGAATAGCCTTTATTGCCTTTACCAGGGCAGCCTCCCGGTAATTTTCAACTGGAACAATCATACCATTAATTCCATTATTCTTTAATCTCAAGGCTGCAGGTAAAATTCCTTTTACCGTTCTGACATTACCATTTAAAGATAATTCACCACAGATTAAAAATGATGCAAGCTGGTCCGGATTTATATTACCAGTTGCCGCCAGTATGCCTACAGCAATGGCCAGGTCATAATGGGGACCAATTTTATGTAGGTCTGCCGGTGCCAGATTAATCGTTATTTTTTTGATAGGAAAGTCAAAACCTGAATTATTAATGGCCGCTCTAACTCTTTCCCTTGATTCGCGGATGGCCTTATCAGGAAGGCCAACAATATTAAAAGAAGGTAAACCCCGGGATAAATCAACCTCAACACTTATAAGCCGGGCATTAATCCCTTTAATCGAAAAACATAACACTTTCGACAACATATAAATCCTCCTCAGAAGGCATTGATAAAATGTTTAATAACTCTCTTTTCTTCGGTAATACTAATTGTGATAACATCAAATCTGATATTATAATTAAATAATTCATTTTCCTGTAGAAAATAGTTGGCCAGTTTTTTAATCTTGTTCTGTTTAGAACCATTTACAGCTGTACTGGGTGGACCAAAACGTTTAGTCTGTCTTGTTTTTACCTCTGTAAAGACAATAATATCATGATAAAGTGAGATGATATCAATTTCCCCAATTTTTTGCCTGTAATTTTGGGCTATGATGGTGTGACCCTTTTTGGTCAGATAATGTTCTGCCTTTTTTTCTCCCCAGCGGCCCAGTTCTTTTTTCCCCTTAATCATTTTAATCACCTGGTAAAATATGACATATTATTAACTATTATATAATAAAATGGAAAATCCTGCAAATAATAATAGAAAATATTAATAAAATAAAAAATTAATTAAAGGAATCTGGAAATTTACAGATAATATATATAACTGGAGGTAAACATATGTATAATTATACCAAATCCAGTATAAAATTAAAATAATATTTCAGGAGGATGATACTGTGAAAAGAAAAGTACTTATTATGGGTGCAGCAGGACGTGACTTTCATAATTTTAATGCCTTTTACAGGGATAATGAGAATTATGAAGTAGTGGCCTTCACGGCTACTCAGATTCCAGATATCGAAGGCCGCAAGTATCCACCAGAATTAGCCGGCAAAAATTATC
>JADQBU010000323.1 GCA_016278435.1 Halanaerobiales bacterium | reverse complement strand
ATAGCCAATTCATCCCCGCCCTTTGACAAAGGACGAGGCTTTCCTGGCTAAATTTATGTAAAAATAAATGGGAAAAATCCTGTCAAAAATAATGAAGTGTATATTATCAATGAGAAATAAGTATTAGTCATGGTCTGGTGGAGTTGGATGAGTTAGAGGATATATCTGTGGGGGTGTAAATCAAATTTTATAGACCAGAAAATTATTTGACTAATAGAATATAAAGGGTTATAATTTTTATAGATAAACTAACGAACGTTCGTAAGATTTATACAGTTGCAGTCAAAAACCTACGAGTGTATTATGTCAAAACTTTTGACAATACGGAAGCGAGGAAAGAGGGGATTATATGATCAAGAAGATTGGTGATTTTTCGGTTAATCATCCTAAAATAGTTATAATTATATTTCTATTAATAACAGTATTTTTTGCAATACAGATTCCACAAACAGAAATTGATACTTCCATTAAGAGCCAGATTCCTGAAAATTTACCAGCCAGAATAAATATAAAAAAGATAGAAGATATCTTCGGGGGAACAGAGATAGTAATGGTAGGAATTGTTGCCGATGATGTTTTATCTCCAGGGGTTTTAAGCAGAATAAAAAGTCTGTCCGATAAGCTGGAAAAAGTAAAACAGGTTGAACAGGTAAAAAGTCCCTTTACAATTCAGGACATAACAGGGGAGAATGACCAGTTAATAATTGAAGATTCTATCAAGGCCATACCACAAAACAAGCAGGAAATTGAAGATTTAAGGAGTAGGATTAAGAAAAATGATCTGGTTTATGGTAATATAATCTCCAGTGATTTCAAAGCTGCGGCTGTAGTTGGAATCCTGAAAGAAAATTATGAAGATAGTGAATTACTGGCTGCAGTTAATAAAATTGTTGAGAATACCCCGGGAGATGGTGAAATATACGTTACCGGGTTACCGGTTCTCAGGGCGGAATCAGCAGACAACATGAGATCTGATATGCAGCGTTTTATTCCTCTGGGACTTATAATTATGTTAATATTTTTATACATATGTTTCAAACAGTTCCGGGGTGTTATACTTCCCTTTCAGGTCGTTGTCATGTCAATAATTGTTTCGATAGGACTGATTTCTCTACTGGGCTGGAAGATTCAATTAATAACCATCATCTTGCCTGTTATACTCCTGGCTGTTACCAATGACTATGGTATTCATATCATTGCTGACTATCAGGCTGAAAATAGAGAAGGACTCAAGATAGATGAAAAGACACTTTCAAGGAAGGTAATTGAAAATCTGGGAAACCCCATTATTGCTACTGGAGTTACAACAATGGTAGGGATGCTCTGTTTACTGGCACATATCATAATACCTGCCCGGCAGCTGGGTATTCTGGCCTCAGTTGGTATTGGATATGCGTTGATAGCCAGTTTAATGTATATACCGGCTGTGCTTTCCCTGATGCCAAAAGCTGAACCTATTACAAAGAAAAAACAAAAAAAATATCTTCTGGAAAGACTGCTCGATAAAATAGCCGGATTAGTAACAGGTAATACTAAACAGGTAATATTCATTTCACTTATTCTGGTTATTTTGATTGCAACCGGAATTACCAGGCTGGTGATTGATACCAATCCTATTAATTATTTTGGTAAGAACTATGATATTGTTAAAGCCAATGAGATAATGAATAAGTACTTCGGAGGAGCGACCAATCTGTCTGTTGTGGCTGAAGGTGATATTACAGATCCAGTAGTAATGAATGAGATAGATGATTTTGTCCAGGATATAAAAGCAAAAGAAAATGTAGGAGAAGTAACAGCAGTTTCCACTCTGATTAGAAGGATGAATGAAGTACTTCATAATGAAGATGAACTGTATGACAGGATTCCTGATTCACGTAATGCGATATCTCAATATCTGCTGCTTTATTCCATGTCGGCTGATATGAGCAAATGGATTGACTTTAATCAGGAACATGCCCTGGTCAATGTGAGGATCTCTACCAACAGTACAAATAAAATAAAACAGATTGTAGACTATATCAGCAATTATATTCAGCAGCACAGTGATTCTCCCTTTGTTCTCTACGGTGGTTTTGCTCATCTACTGGCTGAACTGGTCGAATCTATCGTTCAGGGGCAGATTTTAAGTCTTGTTCTTTCGATAGTTCTGGTTGCAATTATTGTCATGATTTTATTTGGATCGCTGATGGCCGGTCTACTGGCTATTTTACCACTATCTCTGGCTGTTATCAGTCTTTTTGGTTTGATGGGTTATCTCAATATAGAATTGAATATGATTACAGCAATGCTTTCTTCGATTATGATTGGGGTGGGTGTTGATTATACAATTCATTTTCTCTGGCGATACCGGCGGGAAAAACAAAATAGTGATTCCATTGATGCTGTAAAGACTACTTTGAAGACAACCGGGAGAGGTATTATATTTAATGCACTTTCTGTAGTTGTTGGTTTTTCCATTTTACTGGTTTCTAACTTTTTACCGGTACAGTTTTTCGGTATGTTGATTGTGGTTTCAATAACTTCCTGCCTGATTGGTGCCCTGTTTATTCTTCCGGCTATCTGTATTGTCTTTAAACCGCGTTTTCTAGAACCGGAGCAGGAAATTAAAGAGAGGGCTGAAGTAAAAAGCAACTAATATCCAGAGCGGGGGCTGCCCCCCCTTTTCCAGGAATAAAAGAGTTCAATTGAAAATCAAGGGAATTCTCAGAATTGGAATGATAATTGGATTCAGGAAAATTTTAAAGAGGTGAAATATTAAATGAGAAGAACAATAATTTTATTAATTATAATATTTTTATTGGCTATAGTGGTTTTGCCGGCAAGTGCTGCTATGACAGGCGATGATGTTCTGGCCAGGGTAGAGGAGGAGATGCAGTCTACGACTGCTCATTTACAGATGAACATGAAATTATATAGTGCCAGTGGTGATGCCCGGGAAAGGGAAATGGAGGTTTATAAGAATAATCAGGAGGGTCTAACTAAGTCTTTTGTCCGTTTTTTGTCCCCGGCAACAATTGAAGGAACTGCCTTTTTATCCCTGGAACAGGAAAGTGGTAGTGAAGATATGTATTTATATATGCCGGCCCTGGGTAGTGTCCGTAAAATAGCATCCAGTCAGAGAAATGGTAGTTTTGTTGGAACTGATTTCAGTTTTAATGATTTAACCATCCTGGGTGGAGCCAATTTCCGGGATGATTATCAGGCAACTATTTTAGAAGAAAATCAAGAAGTGTTTGTATTGAAGATGGTTCCAACCAATCCTGACATAGAATACAGCTATGTAAAAATGTGGGTAGATAAGAATAACTGGTATCCCCGCAAGAGTGAATTTTATGATTCTGATGATGAATTATTAAAAGTGATGACTCCTGCTGACCACAGGGAAATTGACGGGTACTGGACCCCACAGGAATTAACCATGGAAAATATACAGAAAGGGACAAAAACAGTCATTGAGATGGTTGATGTAGTCTATGACCAACCATTAGATGAACAGATCTTCACTGTCAGGTTCCTGAAACGTTAAAAATACTGGGTAAACTAGAAAATTATGCTATTCCTACTGACTGGGTTCTATCCGGCATTTTAATAAGACTAATAAACAAAAAATATGACAAGGGTGATATATATGCTAAAAGGGATAAATATGATAAAAAGGAAAAAAATTTTATTACTTTTAATCATATTACTCTTAACAGTTTCCACTTATTGTCTGGCCGGTGGATTAGATCTTTCAGGCTCAATGCAGAGCTTTCTGGATTATAACTTTAAGAGTGAAAATCTGGGTTACGATGAACTCTTAACAATAACCGGTGAAAAGCAATTTGGTTTCTCATCAGATTTTTATATGGATCTTGTTTTGAGAAAAAATGATGATCTTGATGATATTCAGTTAAAGATGCCTCAGATTTATCTTGATTATTATACAGCTAATATGGACTGGCGGCTGGGAAAACAGGAGATTAACTGGGGTAGTTCTTATAAAATCAACCCAACTTCCTATTTTAATACTCAGCAATTGCTGCAGTTAGAACCTATTACCTTTACAGAAGGTATCCGGGCTGTAAAGGGTACATATTATGGTTCCAGTAATATTGAATTGACAGGTGTAGTTGCACCATTTGCTGCTGATGAAAACAGTCTGGCTGACCTGGATGATATGGAATATGCTCTGAAAGTAACAAAGAGACAGTTCCACGGCTGGGACCTTTCCTGGAGTGGATTTAAGGGTAGAGATGAAATCACAATACCTGGTGGATATATAATGAACCCAGAAATGACTGCAGGCGGCTTTGATCTGATAGGTTCCATCAATGAAATCGGTGTCTGGACAGAAGTCGTCTATAAAGACTATAATGATAAGTTATTTAATAATAGTCTGGAAGGAGTTATCGGAGCTGAATATAAGTTTGATAATAATCTAACTCTTACAGGTCAGTATTATTATAAACAGGGGCGCATGGCACAGGAACCTGACTTTAAAGCTTTAAATTTAAGGATAACCTATCCTGTACAAAGTTTTCATGAACTGGAGTTAACAGGGATTTATGAACTGGATAAAGATATATTAATTCTTAGACCACAGTTTAATTATTCCCTGGCAGAGGCAGTGGAACTTCAGTTGGGAGCCAGTATTGTCAATAACAAAGGTGAAGACTATGGGGTACCAATCCAGGATTCAGTCTATACAGGGCTAAATGTACACTTTTAAGGAAAGGGCTGATAAAATGGGTGATATTGAAAGCAAGCCCGGGGGAATTGATACTAAAGACAGGATACTGGTAGCTGCACTGGATCTGTTTGCCAGCAAGGGTTATCACGGAACTTCGATGAGGGAGATTGCCGGCAGAGTAGATATCCAGAAAAGTTCTATTTATAACCATTTTGCTGGGAAAAAAGATATCTTTGAGAAGTTATCGCTGGTTTTTGGACCGGGGTCGATAAAAAGTATCTTGACCAGTGATGAACTACAGGAAAAGATAGATAAGCCGCATGAATTCCTACAAATTCTGGCCAGAAAGGCACTTAATCTTATCCAGAAACCGGAGGAACAGAAGTTTATGAAAATTGTTATGAGAGAACATGATCGGGATTCGGTTAAAAAAATCATTGAAGAAAAGATTATGGAAGAAGACCGGGAAATCCTGGCCGGTATCTTTGGTAAGATGATAGAGAAGGGGTTGATTAAAAAATATGAACCCCTTCTGTTGGCTACTGAATTCATTGGTTTTTTTATCCTGCTCCGGATTCAGTATATACTACTGGGAAAAAGGCCGGATACGGCCGATATGGTTGATAAGCATATAAATTTTTTCTGGGAAGCAATTAAGCTTGAAAACGGTTAGTTGCTAGATAAGATTTACTTCCTTTTCAGACAGATAAATTACGAATCTGCTGTCTGGTACAGGTTGCCCAGGAGATATTTTCCTCTGTATCCGCTTTATATACCAGTAGGACTGCCCTGTTATTCCATAAGAAAGTTTTAACTTTTTTCCCCAGTTTTACTTTCTCGTTTTCCTGAAATTTATCACCAGGTTCATCTCCCTCTAGACATCTAACCTCATCGATATCTTTATAGGTCAGGAGCTCCTTAACTGAAACAACACCATTCTCACTTTTAATCTGATGACGGCCTTTAAATCTACCGTCATAATCTATCTTGTTGTTCTTTGATACTGTTGAAATCAATCACCACATAAGGGATATTAAATTCTTCTATTTTTTCAATCTCCCTTTCATTGATACCAATTTCTCTACTGATAAAACTTGATTTTCCTTCTTCACCATCATAAGTTAAAATCCGGGAAGATATATTAAACACATTTTTTCATGTTTTCTTCTGACAGGACTTTATAATGAGTTGCCATAATTATGGTTAAACCCGTTTCCTTAACTAATCTGACTATAGTTTCCATTATTTTAAGCTCGTGCTTATAGTAA
>JADQBU010000104.1 GCA_016278435.1 Halanaerobiales bacterium | reverse complement strand
TATCACTGAATATAATTCCTGAATATTTTCAAGCCGGTCCCGGGCTTCCCTGTCATCCTGATTTTCCAGATCTTTTTGATAACCACTTTTTTTAAGAATATGATTAATAAGCTGAACCAGACCAACCTGATCCCTTTCAGCTCTTATTTCCTCCATGAATCCGAAGAAATCTTTAATTCTATTTCTGTAAGCAGGAGATAATTCCTCATTTTTATCGACCTCTAATCCCGCCTGGTAAAGACTGACTCCTTTTGCTTGTGCATAATTCTCCAGGGCAGCAATCGTTTTATCACCGATACCCCGGCGCGGACGGTTAATAATCCGGGAAAGACTGATATTGTCATCAGGATTATATATTACCCTGAGATATGCCATGATATCCCTGATCTCCATTCTTTCATAAAACCTGACTCCCCCCACAATCTCATAGGAAATAGCATTTTTCATCAGCATCTCTTCAAAAATACGGGACTGGGAATTGGTCCTGTATAATACAGCGATATCACCATAACTATAGTCATTTTTCTTTAGTTTGCGGATCTGTTCACAGACAAAATAGGCCTCATCCCTCTCATCACTGGCAATATAACATGATAAGGGTTTACCTTCTCCCCGGTCAGACCATAGTTTTTTCTCCTTGCGTTGAATATTATTACTGATTACACTATGGGCTGCTTCCAGAATTCTTTCTTTGGAACGGTAATTCTGTTCAAGCTTGATAACCCGGGCCTGGGGATAGTCATTTTCAAAATTTAAAATGTTGCTGATATCCGCTCCCCGGAAACCATAGATACTCTGGTCAGGATCACCAACAACAAAAATATTCTTATCCTCTCCGGCCAGCAACTGTCCTAATTTATACTGAGCAAAATTAACATCCTGATATTCATCTATCAGAATATATCTATATCTTTCCTGATAATATTTTAAAACAAGGGGATATTCCTCAAATAATTCAACTGTTTTCATTAATAAATCATCAAAATCAAAGGCATTATTATCCCTGAGCTGTTTTTGATAGTGAGGATAAACCTGTCCCACAATTTTTTCGAAATAATCAAAGCCTTCTTCCCGTTTGTAATCTTCAGGGTTAATCAGATCATTTTTGGCATTACTTATCTCTCCCAGTACCGCCCTCGGCCTCGTTTTTTTAGGATCAAGATTAAGATCCTGCAAAATATTTTTGATCAACTTCTTCTGGTCATAGGTATCAAAAATAACAAAATTTCTCTTATAACCTATCTTCTCTACTTCCCGTCTCAGGATCCTGACACAGAAAGAGTGAAAGGTGCTGACCATCATATTATTATTATAACCAGACAGAAGGGAAGATACCCTTTCTTTCATTTCATCAGCAGCTTTATTGGTAAAGGTTACTGCCAGAATATTCCCGGGGGAAACCCGATAATGATTTATTAAATAAGCAATTCTCCGGGTTAAAACCCGGGTTTTACCACTGCCGGCCCCGGCCAGAACCAGCATCGGTCCGTCTTTATGTTTTACTGCCTCTTTTTGTTCCTCATTTAAGTCCCCCAGAATCATCTCATCCACTGCAATCACTCCTCATTTAAAAGT
Source organism: Halanaerobiales bacterium (assembly GCA_016278435.1). Lineage (GTDB taxonomy): Bacteria > Bacillota > Halanaerobiia > Halanaerobiales > JADQBU01 > JADQBU01. Next base: position 4,374 of record JADQBU010000104.1, on the reverse strand, counting down.
CCAACATATATATTTCGATAAAGGTGGACAGGACTCCTGCCTTCTTTCACCTTTTTATTTCCTAAACCAGTTTAAACCAGGTAACAAATCTGCTGGTCAGGAATATGATTGAAAAATAGTTTCAATCAACCGCAGGTTTATCCATGACATCAGCATAGGGTTTAATGTCGATTACCGGGGTACCATCAAGGGCATCCAGACCATCCACAGTTAATTTATTTCCCTCAACCTTTATAAGTTCAACGGTTGTAACACCGATTGGATTGGGCCTGCGGGGGCTGCGGGAAGCAAAAACACCTCTTTCTTTACCATGATAACGCGGTCCCTTTAAGTTATAACCTTCAGATTGATCAAAATAAAAAATTATCTGGAGATACTGATTTCTCTCTATTTTATATAATCCATCCGCTAATTCAGGTTTGATAACGATTGTGCTTTGATGTTTTCTCATCTCTTCCGGTGGGGCCGATTCCTTAAAGCTTGATTCTACAAAACCAATAGGATCTATTTTAAACATAAAAAGAAAACCTCCCTTTCTATTTATTTTAGTTCTTTAGAGTTTCTCCAGTATATATCAGGCAAATATAAAAATTATTTATTTGTGCCGCGATTCCAGTTCCGCTATTATCTCTCCTGGAGTAATCTGATATAAAGCCAGCAGAACCAGTAGATGATATATTAAATCAGCCGTTTCATAGGTTATCTCATTCCTGTTCTCGTTCTTGGCTGCAATAATCACCTCTGCTGTTTCTTCCCCCATCTTCTTGGCTACCTTATCAATCCCCTCTGTAAATAAATAAGTAGTATAGGAACCTTCCGGCATTTTTTCCTGTCTGTCCAGTATTATATCATATAACTGCTTAAGGAAAATATAGTTTAGATAAGTGTCTTCCTGTCTACTTTTTTGCTGGATTTTTCCTTCAGTCAGTGAGTAATCACGGTAAAAACAGCTAGTATGACCTGTGTGACAGGCCGGTCCGGCCGATTTTACCTTGAAAAGCAGGGTATCACTATCACAATCTATACTCATTTCCTCTACTAACTGGTAGTTTCCCGAAGTCTCCCCCTTGGTCCATAACTCCTGTCGGGAGCGGCTCCAGAAACAGGCCCGACCTTCCTTAATGGTTCTGGTCAGGGATTCCCGGTTCATGTAAGCTACCATTAAAACCTGACCACTGATATAATCCTGAATTACTGTCGGTATAAGTCCCCTTTCATCAAATTTTATCTCTTCAATAATTTCTTCCAGTTTATCCATCCCAAAACCTCCTTTTAAGTCAATATTCTTACCGGAATATTCTGACCGGCCAGGTACTGCTTTATCTGTAATATTGAATACTCCTTCTCATGAAAAATAGAGGCCGCCAGAACCGCATCAGCCTGCCCTTTACTTAAAGCATCCCTGAGATGATAAGGTTTACCGGCTCCTCCTGAAGCAATGACAGGTTTTGATACTTCCTCAGCAGCCCGGGACAAAAGCTCCAGATCATAACCTTCTTTTGTACCATCGGCATCCATACTGGTCAGCAGAATTTCCCCGGCCCCCAGTCTTTCCGCTTCTCTTATCCATTCTATAACAGATTTCCCTACCGGTTTTCTACCCCCATTGATGTAAACTTCCCAGTTATTATTCCCTTTCCTTTTGGCATCAACTGCTACAACTATGCACTGACTGCCGAACTTCCGGGCCCCTTCTGTAATTAATTCCGGATTTTTAACAGCAGCTGAATTTATGGAGACCTTATCTGCTCCGGCCAGAAGTAATTGACGCATATCTCCAATCGACCTGATACCACCTCCGATGGTAAAAGGTATAAAAACCCGGGCTGCGGTCTCCCTTACAATATCTATCATTATATCTCTTTTCTCAAATGAGGCCGTAATGTCCAGAAAAACCAGTTCATCGGCTCCTTCCCGGTTATAATAATCTGCCAGTTCTACCGGGTCTCCCTCATCCCGGAGATTAACAAAATTTATTCCCTTGACCACCCGTCCATCCTTGACATCAAGACAGGGGATAATCCTCTTTGTCAGCATCTTCATTCCCCCAGTTTCAGTTTGCCGGTATAAAGCGCCTTACCAACAATTGCTGACTTTATACCTATCTCATCTAAAGAATCCAGATCAGCCCGGGATGATATCCCACCAGAAGCAATAATCTCCATTCCTTTCAGTTGTAACAACTGCTGTAGGCCTGAAAGGTCTGGTCCACTTAACATTCCATCCCTTTTAATATCAGTATAGATTATTATCCTGACTCCGGTTTTCCATAAATCAGTAATTAGCTCATTCACATCCCATTCAGTAGTCTCCTGCCAACCCTTGATTGCTGCCTTTCCCTCCCGGGCATCGATTCCAACCACGATCCGGTCTGGTCCGAAGATCTCAATAGCTTTTTTTAGCATTGAAGGTTTATTGAGGGCAGCAGTTCCCAGGATAACCCGGTCTGCTCCGGCCCCCAGATAATCTTCAATTATCAAATCTTCCCTGATACCGCCGCCGACCTGGACCGGTATGACAGAACTGATATGATCTCCTTAATCAGATTATCATTTACCGGGCTGCCTTCTCGTGCTCCATCGAGGTCGACAACATGCAGACGTTGAGCTCCCTGCTGCTGCCAGTGCCTGGCCATCTCCAGGGGTTGATCACTGAATACCTCTTCCTGGTCAAACCTTCCCTGGACCAGTCTGACACATCTACCATTTATAATATCAATTGCCGGTATTATTTCCATTTATTGACCACCTCACTGAAGTTTTTGAGAAATGCCAGTCCGGTATCACTACTTTTCTCGGGGTGACACTGAATTCCCCAGATATTATCTTTCCTGACCACCGAGGCAAAATTATAAGAACCATAAGTAGTTTTTCCTATTATCACTTCTTCTTCCTCCGGTTGGGCAAAATAACTGTGAACAAAATAAAAAAAACGCGGTTCTACAATATCCCGGAATAAAGGATCATCCTGTACTAACTCGACCCGGTTCCAGCCGATATGAGGTACTTTTTTTACAATTTGTGTATCAAATTTTTTCACTTCCCCTTTAATCAAATCCAGGCCTGATATCTCCTTATCCTCCTCACTACTGGAAAATAAAAGCTGAAAACCAAGACAGATTCCCAGGAAGGGCTTCCCTTTATGTATAAAATCAATTATTACCTGATCCAGATTATTCTTTCTTAAATAATTCATACCTTCACCAAAAGCCCCGACCCCAGGTAGGACAATCCCTTCTGACCGGAAAAGGTCATCTGGTTTTGAGCTCAATCTCACAGGAACCCCGAGATGCTCAAAGGCCTTAACTACACTCTTCAAATTACCAATCCCATAATCAATCACTGTTATCATTTTTAACACCCTCAAGTATTCCTTTAGTTGAAAGTGGTTTCCCCACCAGCCTTTTCTCCTGTTTTGTTGCCTGATCCAGCACCCGGCCAAAGCCCTTAAAACAGGCCTCAATCAGGTGGTGATTATTCCCTCCCCTGTACATTCTAAAGTGCAGGTTTAAACCGGCATTGCGGCAGAGGGAATTAAAAAATTCCGTGAAAAGTTCCATAGGAAAATCTCCCAGTCTATCTGTGGTAAATTCCAGATCATGAGCGAAATAAGAACGGCCGCTGATATCAATGGCAACCAGAACCAGGCTTTCCTCCATCGGTATCACTACATCTGCAAAACGCTTGATACCAGCTTTATCTCCCAGCTCCCCGGCCAGGGCCTGTCCCAGAACCAGGGCAGTATCTTCTACAGTATGATGGGCGTCTACATCCAGGTCACCTTTTACCGTCAATTCCAGATCAAAAAATCCGTGTCCGGCCATAAGTTCGAGCATATGGTCGAAAAAGCCAACTCCGGTCTCAATATTATAATTACCAGAACCATATAAGTTGAAACTTAAATTAATCTCAGTTTCTCTGGTCTTTCTCTCTAATTTTATCATACTCATACCACCTATTTAAAATTTTTCGATTGATAAGTAAAGTTTTCCGTATTATTACTTCTACTGAACTACTGATTTAAACATCTCAACTTGATTATACATCCTGAGCACTATCACTAAATCTTATCTTAACTGCAGCTGCATGAGCCGATAACCCTTCTTCCCCGGCCAGCCTGCAGATATCATCCTGCAGATCCTTTAATCCCTGTTTTTGATAATAGATTATACTTGATTTCTTGAGGAAATCATCTACACCCAGTGGAGATGAAAAACGGGCTGTGCCCCCGGTAGGAAGAACGTGGCTGGGACCGGCCATATAATCCCCCAGGGGTTCGGGTGAATAGTTCCCGAGAAAAACAGCACCGGCATTTTTAACCCTGTCCAGATAGGAGAAGGGATCTGCTACCATCAGTTCCAGGTGTTCTGGAGCA